>NZ_JBFUMN010000006.1:0-210638 GCF_054049335.1 Roseateles sp. P5_E1 | reverse complement strand
CGCTCATGCTGGCGCACCCAGTTCAACAGCGTCTGCGGCGTGGCGCCGATCTTGCCCGCGATGGACACGACGGCCGCCCATTGCGACTCGTGCTCGCCGCGTTGCTCGAATACCAGCCTCACGGCGCGCTCACGCACCTCCGGCGAAAACTTCACTGACTTCCTCATGGCTCCATCCTCTCAAAGGTTGGGGCCTCCTCGGAAACCGGGGCGGTTCAAAGCGCTAGGCTTCCCGGGGCTGGCGAAACGCCCAGGACGAGTTTTTGCAACGACGTATGGGCTGGGTGCAGTCGCACGTGATTCGGTTTGTCAATTCACGGTAAAGGATTGGGTGGAGCAAGAAGTAGTGCCCAACATCCGACATGAGCACCAGGGCTGGGACGTTGACGCGTATTTGCGGCACTTTCAGCCATTCCGCTCCCTAGCCGCCAAGTAGACGCGTTCGGCGGCGCTCCGTTGGCGCCAGCTTGCACCTGTCCACAAGCACGAAGAATTCCGAGCGCCGTCAGTCCTCAGCTATGGCGATGCGATGCTGCTCTCGCGCGTCCACGCCACGCGGCCCTGAGCCGCTTCGTCGATGGCGGCCGCGAATGCGGCTCGTGCCGTCACGGGCAAGCTGAAGCGCATGCTGACGCGCGTCTCGTGCTTCACGTCGACGAGCTGCGCGCCATGCTGTTCGGCCAACCGGCGCAGCCGGCCTTCCAGCTCATAGGGCAGCTCGCAGCCCAGCTCCACCTGGGCGACGCGCTCGATCTTGTCGGCAGTCAGCAAGGCCTGGGCGATGCAGTCGGTGTAAGCCCGCACCAGCCCGCCGGCGCCGAGCTTGACGCCGCCCCAGTAGCGCACGGCGGTCGCCAGCACGCCGTCCAGGCCCTGATGGCGCAGCACGTCCAGCATGGGCCGGCCCGCGGTGCCGCCGGGTTCGCCGTCGTCGTTGGCGGCCGAATGCCCGCCGGCGAGCAGGGCCCAGCAGACATGGGCCGCGCCGGGGTGGGCGGCGCGCAGCTCGGCGACCCGGACCAGGGCGGCCGCGCGATCGGCGCACGGCTCGACGCGGCCGAGGAAGCGGCTCTTCTTGATGACGAGTTCGTGTTCGGCCGGCGCCGCGAGGGTCAGGGGCATGTTGCGGGATTGTCCCGCGGCCTCGGCCCGCTTCAGTCGCCGGTATAGGCCGCCGCCTTGGCGCCCTTGTCGCCGAGATGGCGACGCAGGATCTCGTGGACCTTGCCCTCGGCCAGCATGGCCTGCAGCGCGCGGCGCAGCCGCTGGCGGTCGTCCTCCGGCATGCTGCGCACCATGGCCAGCGCGACGGCATTGCGCTCGGTGGGTGTGACGTCCACGGGGACGAGTTCGTCCGGGTCGTCGAAGGCGGCCAAGGCGATGCCCCAGCCGCTGGGCAGGGCCAGCAGGGCGTCGGCGCGGCCGGCCTTGAACATGCGAGTGGCGGTCTTGAAGTCGCCGGCCTCAACGAGGCGGCCCTGGCTGCGCATGCGCTGCACCCAGGCGTCGATGGTCGGGCCGTGGGCGTAGCCGCGCACGTCCAGCAGCCGCAGCTCGGTATTGGCCTCGAAGGCGGCGATGGTCGGGGTGCGCGCCGCCAGCTCGCGGCGCATCAGCACCTGGTAGCGGCCCTGGGCATAGGGCACCAGTTCGGCGATCTCGCGGCGCTCCGGGCTCACCAGCGCCGACAGCGTCAGCTGCACGCCACCGCGCCGCATCTGGTCCCAGATGCGCACGCGCGACTCGACCACCAGCCGCAACTGGCAGCCCGAACGGCGCGCCAGCTCGTCGAACATGTCCTTGTCGATGCCGGCGGGCCCGGTATGCGGGTCTTCGTAATAGAAGCGGGCATAGGGGTAGAGCGCCGCTGTGTACGGGCCGCAGGCCTGGGCGGCCGCCTGCTCCCCTATCAGGGCGAGTAGCAGGCCTGCAATCAGCGGCTGGAGCGATGCGCGCATCATGGGCCGATGGTGGCGGTTCGGCAGCTTCGCGTCCAGCCCCGGCCGGCTGCGACAATCGCGCCCCCATGCTGAAGTTCGACCTCCTCAAGACCGAAGGCCGCGCCCGCCGCGGCACGCTCACGCTCAACCATGGCGTCGTGCAGACGCCCATCTTCATGCCCGTGGGCACCTACGGCACGGTCAAGGGCGTCACGCCGCGCTCGCTGCAGGAGATGGGTGCGCAGATCATCCTGGGCAACACCTTCCACCTTTGGATGCGGCCGGGCCTGGACGTCGTCACGCAATTCGGCGGCCTGCACCGCTTCGAGAGCTGGAACAAGCCCATCCTGACCGATTCCGGCGGCTTCCAGGTGTGGTCGCTCGGCGCCATGCGCAAGATCAGCGAGGAAGGCGTCAAGTTCGCGTCGCCCGTCAATGGCGACAAGCTCTTCCTGACCCCCGAGGTCAGCATGCAGATCCAGACCATCCTCAATTCCGACATCGTCATGCAGTTCGACGAGTGCACGCCGTATGAGAGCAAGGGCGTGTTGACGACCGAGCGCGAGGCCAAGCAGTCCATGGAGCTGAGCCTGCGCTGGGCCAGGCGCTGCATCACCGAGTTCGACCGCCTTGAGAACCCGAACGCCTTGTTCGGCATCGTGCAGGGCGGCATGTTCACCAACCTGCGCGACGCGTCGCTGGCGGGCCTTGCCGAACTGGACCTGCCGGGCTACGCCATCGGCGGCCTGTCGGTCGGCGAGCCCAAGGCCGAGATGCAGCGCATCCTGGAACACACCGGCCACAAGCTGCCGGCGAACAAGCCGCGCTACCTGATGGGCGTGGGCACGCCGGAGGACCTGGTCGAAGGCGTGTCCCAGGGCATCGACATGTTCGACTGCGTGATGCCCACCCGCAATGCGCGCAACGGCCATCTGTTCACGCGCTTTGGCGACCTGCGCCTGCGCAATGCCCGCTACAAGGCCGACGAGAAGCCGGTCGACGAGACCTGCAGCTGCGAATGCTGCAAGGGCTTCAGCCGCGCCTATCTGCACCACCTGGACCGCTGCGGCGAGATGCTAGGCCCCATGCTGACCAGCGTGCACAACCTGCACTACTACCTGAACCTGATGCAGGAGATGCGCGACGCGCTGGATGCGGGCCGCTTTGAGGCCTGGCGGGTGCAGTTCCACGCCGATCGGGCGCGCGGCATCTGAACATGAGCGCCGCAGTGGAACGTCCTGGCGGCGCGGTGGTCTGGCTGACAGGGTTGTCGGGCGCCGGCAAGTCCACGCTGGCCGGTCGGCTTGATCAACGCCTGCGTGCCCATGGTCTGCTCACCTGCTTGCTCGACGGTGACGTTCTGCGCACCGGCCTGAACCGCGACCTCGGTTTCAGCGCCGAAGACCGGGCCGAGAACGTGCGCCGTGTGGGCGAGGTCGCAAGGCTGATGGCCGATGCGGGCCTGATCGTCATCGTGGCCTTGATCTCGCCCTTCCGGCGCGACCGCCAGGCGGTGCGCGAACGCTTCGCACCGGGTGAGTTCTTCGAGGTCTACGTGGACGTGTCGCTGGCCGTTGCCGAGTCGCGCGATCCCAAGGGGCTGTACCGAAAGGCCCGCGCCGGCCTGCTGAAGGATTTCACCGGCATCGATTCGCCCTATGAGCCGCCGGTGTCGCCCGAGCTGCACCTGCAGACCGCCACGCTGTCGCCGGACGAGGCCGCCGCCGTGGCATTCGAGCATCTGCGCGCGGCCGGCGTCATCAGCGGCTAGCGATCGCCTGCATCACCCTTGCCCGGCGGACAGATCCCCGGTGGGGGTGCCACGCAGCTGGAAAAACCGGGTCGTCCATGGCCTGGAATCGGGCCGCCGGGATTCTGGCACTGCGTCGTCGCCCTGGCATGATCCCCGACCATGTTGAAGTCGATGCTCGCTCCGCTGCGCTGGCTCGTCCGCGTCGTCCTGGCCCTGCTCATCCTGTTCGAGGAATGGGGTTGGGAGCCGTTGCGGCGCGTCTTCGCGCTGCTGGCCAAGCTGCCGCTCATCCGCCAGTTCGAGGCCCTGCTCCAGCGCCTGCCGCCGCGCTGGGCTTTCGTCGTGCTGGTGCTGCCCAGCCTGCTGATCCTGCCGATCAAGCTGGCTGCCGTCTGGCTGGTGGCCGAGGGCCACGTCATGCTGGGCGTGGGCATCGTCGTTGCGGCCAAACTGCTGGGCACGGCGCTGCTGGCATGGTTGTTCCAGCTCATCCAGCCGGCGCTGATGCAGCTGCCCTGGTTCGCCCGCTTCTATGCTCGCTGGACGGCCTGGAAGACCGAGCTGCTGGCCTGGGTGCGGGCCAGCTCGGCCTGGCGTACCGCGCGGGCGATCAAGCTGAGGGTGAAGCGGTTGTTCAGGCGCGCACGAGTGGAACCGCCTTCGGCTTGAAGTGCAGGCGCTGCTCGCGCTGCGCATCGATCTCGGCGCGGATGTGAGCCAGCTCGGCCTGGCGCTCGTCGCGATAGAACAGGTTGTAGGCCTCGAAGGGCACCATGCGGCCGTCCGGCCTGGCGATGTGGATGCAGCTCTTCTTCAGCGCGCGGATGTCCAGCGACTGGGCGTCCATGAACTGAACGATGAGCACGCGGAACACGTCGCGATAGCTGAGCTGGGGCGCGTCGATCTTGGGCAGGCAGCACAGCAGCTCGGACAGGCAGTTGGACTGGCTCTCGGGCGAGTGGTTGGTGGAGAACAGCTTGAAGACCGAGGCCTTCAGCGCCGGGTCGCCCTCGAAAACGATGGTGCTGCGGTCGCCGGACAGCAGCGTGGCGGCGTCCAGATAGCGCGTCAGCGGCACCAGGCCCTTCTCTTTGTCCTGGCTGCGCAGCGCGTAGGCCATCGCCAGCGTGTCGGGGTTGCAGGGCACCGGCAGCACGTCGGCCAGCGTGAACACACCGCTCTGCTCGGCGATGCGGCGGCGCAGCTCGCTGACGGTGAGGCGGTGCTTCGCCGCGTCGTAGGCCTCGACACGGCCGGCGTTCTGGATGGGCTGCAGCGTCACGCCGCGCACGCAGGCGTAGCTCTGGCCGTGGCGGATGACGTCGCCGATCTCGTCGTCGTTGATGCCGCGCTTGACCGTCATGACCAACGTGGTCGAGATGCCCAGCGCGTCCAGCCTGGCCAGCGCAGCGTCATGCGGCCCGCGCAGGTCGGCGCCACGCAGGTCCATCAGCGCCTCGCGCCGCAGCGAGTCGAACTGCAGGTACACCTCCAGCCCCGGTGCATAGCCTGCCAGCCGCTCGGCAAAGGCTTCGTCCTGGGCGATGCGCAGACCGTTGGTGTTGACCATCAGGTGCTTGATGGGCCGGGCCTTGGCAGCATCCAGGATGTCGAAGAACTGCGGGTGCAGCGTCGGCTCGCCGCCGGAGATCTGCACGACATCGGCCTCGCCCTCGCTGGCAACAACGGCATCCAGCATCGCAATGACTTCCTCCATCGTGCGGTGGCTGAGCCGCTCGGGGCCCGAGCCCGCATAGCAGGTCGGGCAGCGCAGATTGCAGTGGTCGCTGATCTCGATGAGGGACAGGCAGCTGTGCTGCATGTGGTCGGGGCACAGGCCGCAGTCATAGGGGCAGCCGTACTTCATCGGCGTCGCGAATCTCTGCGGCATCTCTGGTGGCTTGACGAACACCTCGCGGCACTGCCGGTAGTAGGCCGCGTCGTCGCTGACCAGCACGCGCTCGGTGCCGTGCGCGGGGCACCACTTGTCCATGTAGACGTGATCGTCCTTGATGACGATCTTGGCTTCGACAGGGCGCAGGCAGGTCGTGCAGACGGACTGCGTCGTGTCGTAGAACAGGTAGGGACGGACTTTGCGGGTCATGGCGTGGCGAGCAAGGGCGGCCGGCGCCAGGCGCGCAGCACGATGGGGGTGTAGACGGCGAGCGCGATGAGGCAGGTCCATTGGATGCCGGACAGGCCGAGCGGATAAGGGACCGGCACGGGCTTGAGGAATTCGACTGCGAAGCGCCACAGCAGGTAGGCGCTCAGGAAGAGCTTGAAGGCCAGGCCGGGTGTGGTGAAGCGCGCGCGGCTCAGCGTGATGCCGAGGACCAGCACGACGGCGATCTCGTAGAGCTGGGTTGGGTGCCGCGGGATGCCGTCGCCGAAGTCCACGCCCCAGAGCAACGCCGTCGGCAGCCCGTAGGTGTCGTCATGCAGGCCAGCGAGGAAGCAGCCGATGCGACCAATGGCGAGGMCGACGGCGATGGGCAGCACCATGGCGTCGCCGGTGCTGCGGGTTTGGCCGGTCAGCTTCTTAGCGAGCTCGACGCCGATGAGCCCGCCTAGCAGGCCGCCGACGATGCTTTGGCCAGGCAGCATGAGTTGGCCGCCCTGCCAGAGAGCTGCTGCCACATCGGGCCGCTCGATGAGGAAGACGAGTTTGTTGCCCAGGGCTGCGCCGATCAGCAGGCCGACGAGGACACCGAAATTCCCAGGCGCCAATGCGCCGCCGCGGTCCCGACGTTTCAGCGTCCCGCGCCACATTGCCGCGCCAAGGGCCATGCCGGCATAGGCGAAGGCGCTGTGCACCCAGGCGGCGGTGGTGGCGTCGGCGATCAATCTCTGCTGCTGAACATCCGGGCCAGCTTGCGTCCGCACAGCCAGGCCAGGCCACCGCCGATCAGCAGGCTGGGCACGGAGATGACCAGCATGGCGGTGGAGTAGTTCTCCGGGCCTTTCGAGAACAGATCGGGCAAAGCGCCCACGGTGAACACGCCGCCGCACAGGCCGGCGAGGCCGAAGCCCAGCGTCGCGACGACCAGGATGCAGACGAGGACGAAGCGGCCGAAGGAGGTCTGGGCGTCGCTCATGATGCAGCTCCTGCGAGCAAGGTCTGCACCCGCGTGCGCAGGCCATCAGGCGACACGGTGGCCATCGGCATGGGCTGATCCACCGTCAGGCTGACCGGGCTCCACACCCCGCGCCGCATCGGCTTGACCATCGCCTTGCCGCCCTCGACGCGCGAGAAATAGCTGCCCCACAGATTGCCCAGCGCCATCGGGATGACGGGCACTTCGGGCATGCCTTCGATGAGCTTCATGACGCCGCCCTTGAAGGGCTGCAGCTCGCCGTCGCGCGTGATGCCGCCCTCCGGGAAGATGCAGACCATCTCGCCATCGGCCAGCACGGCCCGGGCGGCCGCGAAGGCGGCTTCATAGGTGGCCGGGTCGGTCTTCTGCGGCGCGATCGGAATGGCCTTGGCGAGCTTGAACATCCAGCCGAGCACGGGGATGCGGAAGATCTGCGCGTCCATCAGGAAGCGGATGGGCCGCGGGCTGGCAGCCATCAGCAGCACGGCGTCGACGAAGCTGACGTGGTTGCAGACCAGCACGGCCGGGCCGGTGGTCGGGATGCGCTCGTCGTTGACGACGCGGAAGCGATAGACGATGCGCGTCAGCACGAAGGCAGCGAAGCGCAGCAGGTACTCCGGCACGATGAGGAAGATGTAGAACGCGACGATCGCGTTGGCGATGCCGACGGCCAGGAAGATCTGCGGGATGGTCAGCCCCGCGCCCAGCATGGCGCCGGCGATGACGGAGCTGGCGATCATGAAGACCGCGTTCAGGATGTTGTTGGCCGCAATGATGCGGGCGCGGTGGCTGGGCTGGGCGCGCAGCTGGATCAGCGCATACATGGGCACGCTGTAGAGGCCGGCGAACAGGGCCAGCAGCGTCAGGTCGGCCAGCACGCGCCAGTGAGCGGTCACGGCCAGGAAGGTGCTGACGCTGTAGGGCGCCGCCGCGGGCAGGCCCGAGGCGGCGAAATAGAGGTCAATGGCGAACACGCTCATGCCGATGGCGCCCAGTGGTACGAGGCCGATCTCGACATGGCGCTTGGACAGCATCTCGCACATCAGCGAGCCGATGCCGATGCCGATGGAGAACACCGCCAGGAGCAGCGACGCCACCTGCGGGCTGCCGTGCAGCACCTCCTTCGCGAACGCGGGGAAGTTGCTGAGGAACACGGCGCCGAAGAACCACATCCACGAGATGCCGAGCAGCGAGCGGAACACCGCCAGGCCTTCATGCGCGAGCTTGAGGTTGCGCCAGGTCTCGGTGAAGGGGTTCCAGTTGATGACCAGATTAGGGTCGGTTGACGGGCTGGCGGGAATGGCCTGCGCGGTCACGCGGCCGGCCACGGCCAGCGCCAGGCAGGCCCAGGCCACGTGCTGCGGGCCGACGACCGGTGTATCGACCAGGATGCCGCCGAGCAGCTGACCCAGCAGGATGGCGACGAAGGTGCCCATCTCCACCATGCCATTGCCGCCGGTCAGCTCGCGCTCGTTGAGCTGCTGCGGCATGTAGGCGTACTTGACCGGGCCGAACAGCGTCGAGTGCAGGCCCATCAGGAAGACGCAGCCCAGCAGCGCTGGCACATTGGCCGCGTAGAAGCCCCAGGCCGCGATCACCATGATGGCGATCTCCAGGCTCTTGACGAGCTGCATCAGCCTGGCCTTGTCGTGCTTGTCGGCCAGCTGGCCGCTGGTGGCCGAGAACAGCACGTAGGGCAGGATGAACAGCGCCCCGATGACCAGGCCGGCCATCTTGGACGGCAGCCAATCCAGTTGCAGCTGGTAGGTGATCATCAGCGTGAACGCGAACTTGAAGACGTTGTCGTTCGCGGCGCCGAGGAACTGCGTCCAGAAGAAGGGCGCGAAGCGGCGCTGGCCCAGCAGCGCAAATTGATTCGGATGCGAATGAGGATCAGACATGCGTTGTTCCGGAGAGGGGGATGGGCCGAGTCATGGTGCACCACCCAGTGACTGCCGTGGATCCGGCTTTGCCGGTCCACTGGCGGTGCCCCCTTGAGGGGGCCGGCGAAGCCGGTAGGGGGTGGGCTATTCCGTCATTGCTGGACGAGTTGGGGTGATTGGGACAGGCCGGCACGCTGCATCCACGCGAACATCGAATCCACGGTGACGGTGTCGATATGGCTGCTGAAACGACGCGCGCTCGGATGATCGTCGAAAGCGATGTTGGCCTGGGTCATGCGGCCGCCCAGGCGGGTCAGTGTGGACAGGTGCAGGTCGGTAGGCTGGTAGCCCTGGGATTTCAGCCAGGCCTGGGCGTCGCGGCGATTGTTCACGCTCGGTGCCGCGCTGCCTGCCAGGGTCTCCAGCACCCACTGGTTGCTCTGCTGGTAGGTGGTGCCGAAGGCATAGGCCACCATGCTGTAGCGGCGCTCGTTGAAACGCGCCACACGGCTGTTGTCCGTCAGCACGGGGAGCAAGGCCTGCTGCAACTCAGGCTTGAGCACGGCAAAGGCGGCCTGGTAGCGGTGCGGGTTGTCGAGGAAGAACTCACCGAGACCCTGGCGATACAGCGCCGCATGGTCGGTGCCGCAGTTGTTGAGCTTGTGCATGACGCGCCAGACGGCCGGCTGCTGCGTCGTGTCCTTGTACACAAAGCCCAGGTGGGACCATTGCAGGCCGTATTTGGAGAGGTCCTGCCCCGCGCGGGCAAGGACGACGACCTGGGCGCCGCTGGCATCGAGCTGGCGGGCCGTGGCCTGGGCGAGGTTGAGCCCCTGCTCGATCTGGCGCGCCGTTGGCTGCTTCTCCTCGCAAGGCCGGCCGGCGTGGGCGGCGGTTGCGACAGCCAGTGCGCCGGCCAGGGCGAGGGCCTGCCTCAACGGCTCACCTGCTCGTTGTAGAGCAGGGCCTTGCCGATCTCATTGGGGATGAAGGCGATGACCTCGCCGGCGGCGGACAGCAGGGTGCCCGCGCCGATGACGGAGACGACGACGGCCGCACCGGTGGACACGACGACGCCCTCGGCCAGCTTGCCGGTGGCCTTGATGCTGATGCGGGCGCCGTCGGAGGCGCGCTCCAGGACCCAGACCGTCGCGCTGCCGACGACCTCGACGGACACCACCACCAACGTCACGCCGGCCGACAGGATGCCGGCGGGGATGGCGCTGAGTGCGACGCCGCCGGCGCTGACCGCGCCGACCGACAGCACGACGGGCGCCAGGGACAGCACCGCGCTGGCCTCGGACGGGCTGTTGTGGGCCTGGGCGGGCAGGGCCAGGGCGAGTGACAGGCTGGAGAGGGCGAGCAGGCGCTTCATCAAAGGCTCCTTGGGTTATTGGGCTGCGGCGTCAGCCTGCGCAGCCGCTTCACGGCGGCCCTGCATGCGGGCTTCGAGCATGTCGGCATCGTGGGCGTCGCGCAGCATCTTGGCGAGCGTGAAGACGTTGGAGATCAGGTAGAGCCAGCAGACGCCGAGATAGGCCTTCCAGACGGGCTGGATCTCCATGCGCCACAGGCCCCAGCCGGTGAGGCCCATGGCGAGCGCGAAGCCGCACCAGACAACGAGGCGCCACATGGGCGTGTCGACCTGGCGGTCCTGGTTGTCGCGGATGAACTTGGCCAGCGCAAAGGCGGTGGAAAGGCAGAACACATAGCCCATGACCATGAAGGCGCGGTCCAGATCCTGCCCCGGCAGCCAGGCCAGCCCCGAGCCGCACAGCATGACGCTGAGGCCGAAGGAGATCCAGACTTGCAGGCGCCAGGCGTTGGTGTCGCGGCGGATGAAAGGGGTTTGAGCCATGCGGGTGTCTTCTTGTGAACGAATGTTGCGATGGCCGCGATCTTGCGTGAAGCCGGGGTGGCTGGCCTCGGGAATAGTTCCAAGGCGCGTGGCAAGCGCCGCAAAGTAGCGCTTCATGACACTGCCCGGCGGTCGGGGGGGACCCGTGTCGCGCAGGCGCCGAGCCGCCGGTGTCGTCATGCGCTACCGTCTCGCCTCATGTCGAGCACGCAATCGCTGGTGGCCCTCATCAAGGCCGAGCTGAAGACGCAGGGCCTGAGCTATGCGGAGCTGGCCTTGGCCCTGGATCTGTCGGAGTCCAGCGTGAAGCGCATGCTGGCACCCGGTGGCGAGATGCCGTTGTCGCGCGTGGACGAGATCTGCCGCGTGCTGAAGCTGGAGTTCGCCGAGCTGGCCGCGCGCCTGGGGCAACAGGCGCCGGCTTTGCGCGAGCTGACACTGGAGCAGGAGGGTGCCGTCGTGGCCTCGCCCGTGCTGCTGCTTGTTGCCATCTGCTGCCTGAGCCACTGGGCCATCGAGGACGTGCTGTCGCGTTATCGCATTGCCGAGTCCGATGCCGTTGCGGCCCTGACCCAGCTCGACCGTCTCGGCGTCATCGAACTGCGCCCGCACAACCGCTACAAGCTCAAGGTGGCCAAGACGCTGCGCTGGCGGCCGCAGGGGCCGGTCATGCAGTTCTTCCGCGAGCGGGTGATGGCCGATTTCTTCGCCGGCGGCTTCGATGGCGAAGGCGAGCTGCTGACGCTGGTGCATGGCGAGTTCGGCGCCGGCCATGCGCGCGAGCTGGCCGAACGGCTGCAGCGCACGGCCGACGACTTCGCCCGCCAGCACCTGCTGGACCAGAAGCTGCCGTCCTCTGAGAAGCGGCCCTACAGCGTGGTCATTGGCCTGAGGTCATGGATCTTCGAGGCGTTCCGCGACCTCGAAAGGCCTGGTTTAGGCCTTACCAGAACTCCCAACGCCCGGTCCAAATGACCCAGAGGCCCAGCAGCCCATTCGTCACCGCATGCGCGATGACGGCGCTCCACAGCTTGCCGTTCCTGCGGTAGAGCAAGGCGTAGGCGAGGCCAGCGACAACGGCGGCCAGCCACAGCGTGTGGGCCAGCGTGAAGACGAAGGTGGACAGCACGACGGCACGCGCACCGACTGTCTGCGGGTTGACCCGCTCGAAGCCAGGATGCTGCACCCAGCGCATCAGGAAGCTGCGCCAGAACAGCTCCTCCATGACCGGCACAACCAGGGCTGCGCCGGCCAGGCGCAGCACGATCAGTGGCCAGATCAGCTGGCCGTTGGCATCCAGCGGCACAAAGCTGGCCGTGGCTGAGCCGAGCTGCATCCACGGCGCATCCAGCTGCACCCAGATCGCGAAGACGGCGATGCCGACAACCACGGCCCAGCCGGTCTCGCGCGCGTCGGGCAGGTTTTGCCGCACCAGCTCGCCATAGCCGCGCCAGTACCAGGCCAGCAGGCCGCCGACGATGACAGTCTGGGCGCCGTAGATCCAGCGTGTGTCCAGGCCGCCGTCGGCGGGCAGGTAGCCGCGCAGTGCCAGCAGCGCCATGAAGACGAAGAAGGGAATGCAACGGGCGAGGGCGGCGGGGCTGAGCGTGGGCGTGTCGGCAGGCATGTCGGCCATCAGCTTAGCCCGAGGCCGTGACGACTCAGGGCGCTGGGCCCCCCCAAGCCTCAGGGGTGGGCACCGGAACTAGGGGCTAAGAAGGCCATCCTTGAAGGCGACGAAGACGCCATTGGTCCAGCCGAAGCCGTCCTGGGTCTCGTACTCGCCGCCGCCGCCGGGCTTGTCCTGGGCGACGTCGTATTTCTCCAGCAGCCGGCCGGTGGCGAGGTAGACGCGGTGCACGCTGGCGCACCAGCGCTCGGCGATGTCGCGGGCCAACGCCGCATGGCCGTAGCGCAGCAGGCCCTGGGCTGCCATCCATTGCAGCGGCGCCCAGCCGTTGGGGGCATCCCACTGCTGGCCAGTCGTGAGGGCCGTCGTCAACAGGCCATTGGCGCCGAGCAGGTGGCGCTGCACCTGGGCGGCCATCGCGTCGGCCTGCGGCTGGGTGGCCATGCCGAGGTACAGGGGCACGAGGGCGGCGGCCGTCAGCGGGCGCGGGTCGGTGGCCTGCCGCCAGTTCAGGTCGGCATAGTGACCCGTTGGGCCAGCATCGGCGCGCCAGAAGCGCGTCTGCAGCAGCTGGCGGCGGGCGGCCATGCGGGCCTCGAAGGCCTGGGCCGTGGCGGTGTCGCCGCTGCGCGCAGCACCCAGGGCGATCGCGCTCTCCAGGCCGGCCAGCAGCGCGTTCAGATCGACGGGTGCCAGCGCTGTCGTCTCGATCGTCGCGATGTCGGCGGGATCGGCGCACCAGCGGCCGGAGAAGTCCCAGCCGCTCTCGGCGCCGGCGCGCAGGTCGCGCCAGACGTCTGTCGGCGTGCGGCCGGTCGCGGCCTCGGCCGTCAGCACGTCCTCGCGCCAGCTCTCCTCGCGCGGCGTGCAGCGGTCGTCCCAATAGCGGTTGAGCAGGGCGCCGTCGGCGGTGCGGGCTACGCGGCGATGGGCCTGGCCGGGTGCCACCGTGGCCTCGCCGGCCATCCAGAAGCCGTGTTCTGTTTTCAACGCGTCCAGATGGGCCGCGAAGCCGGCGGCCGGGTCGTCGGCGTGCAGCAGCTCGACCATCCTGAAGAAGAACGGTGGCTGCGAGCGGCTCAGCATGTAGCTGCGGCTGCTATTGGGAATGAAGCCGTAGGTTGCTATCAGGTGGGCGAAGTTGGCCAGCATGGCCTCGGCCAGGTCGCGCCGGCCGTCGGCCACCAGGCCCAGCATCGTGAAGTAGCTGTCCCAGTAATAGAGCTCGCGAAAGCGCCCGCCTGGCACGACATAGGGCTTGGGCAGCGCGAGCAGGCTTTCGCCGTCTTCGGCCTGGCGGTGCTCGCGCACCAGCAGCGGCCACAGCGCGCGGATGTGTTCGCGCACACCCAGGCGCGGGCCAACGGCGGTGTCATGGCCGGGCAGTACGAAATGACCGTGGACGAAGTCGGTGAGCGAGAAGCCCGGCAGGCGACGCTCGACCTCGAAGCGCGCACGGATCATGGCGGGCGCGGTCTTGGGCCGTGCGTCGACAAAGCTCTTGCCGTCGCCGAAGACGCGCGTCATCTGCACGGCGACGAAGAGCTCGCCGTAGAGCTCGTGCGGGGTGGCTGCGCTGCTGTGCGCGGCGGCGTGAACGGGCGCGGCGGCCAAGAGGTCGCCGGGGCGCTGGGAGCGGAAAGTCATGACGATGCGAGATGCCGGCGCAGCCGGGCGAGCGAGATGGCCAGGGCCGTGACGGGCACGAGCAGCAGACCGAAGGCGGTGGTGCCGTCGAAGGCGACGAAGAGGCGGCCGGTGACGAAGCTGCCCAGCGTGCCGCCCAAGGCCGAGAAGACGACGATGAGGCCGGTCATGGCCGCATGCTGGCGCTGCGGCAGAGCGCTCAGCATGGCCGAGTTGATGGCCGGGTAGATGGGTGCCAGCAGCAGGCCGGTCAGCGGCAGCAGATAGGCCGCGGGCGGGGCGTTCAACCAGCCAGCGTCGGCGCCCAGCGGTGCGACGTTCAGAGACAGCGGCAGCGTGATGAGGATCAGCGCTGCGATGCCGACCAGGCAGGCGATGACGACGGCAAACCAGCCCAGCCGCCCGATGACGGCTGCGCTGGTCAGGCGGCCCAGCGCCGTCGTCGCCGGCATGATGACCGCAAGGCCCACGCTCATCGCCGTGGGCAGGTGCAGCACCTCGTTGTTGAAGCTGGGCAGCCAGGTCGAGATGCCCTGCTCGATCAGCACGTAGAGGAAGGCCGACAGCAGGAAGACGACAACCAGGGCCATCTTGAGCAGCGGCGCCATCGCCAGCAGGTCTTCGCGCACGCTGGTGTTCGGGGACTGGATCGGACCTTCGTCGAGCGGACTGGTGAGCAGCAGCACGAAGGCACCGGCAGCCAACGCGGCCAGCAGCGGATAGACCTGCAGCCAACCTCGCCCCTCGGCATGCGCGGCCTGGCTGAACAGCAGATAGCCGCCCAGCACGCCGACCATGAACAGGCCTTCGAGCAGGTTGGTGAAGCGCGCATGGCCGGCGCGGTCGTGCGTGACCAGGCCGATCATGGAATAGGCCGAGACCTTGACGAGGGCAAAGCCCGCGCCCAGGGTGCAGAACAGCAGCTTGATGGCCCAGAAGGCCGACAGCACCGGCATCGCCAGGCAGGCCGCGCCGACGGCCGCGAGGGCCAGCAGCATCGACCGCTTCAGACCCAGGCGCGGCAGCAGCGAGGCGACCAGGAAGGACGTCAGCGCGATGGGCAGGTCCTTCCACGCGTCCAGCAGCGCGGCCTCGGCGCGCGGCACGCCGAGGGTCTGCACGACCAGCAGGTTGACCGCGCCGACGCTGTTCAGCAGCGCGCCGAACAGCATGTAGGTCAGGATGATGGCGAGCCGAATGCGCAGGCCGCCGCTCGACAGGGGCACCGCCGGGAGAGTCGTGGGTTGTGTCATGTCGAGGGCTGCTTTGAGTTCAGGCGTCGCCATCTTGGCGCGTCGTCAGAACTGGAAGCCGACGCTCAGCTCGTAGGCCCGGCCGAACAGCGGCCGCGCCAGGAACACACCGTCCTGGCCCGCGCCCTGGCCCGGCACGCGGAAGTTGCCTTCCGTCAGGCCGACCTTGTTGGTCAGGTTGGTGCCGGTCAGGCGCACCTCCAGGCCGTTGTCCATCGAGAACACGGCGCCCGCGTCGATGGTCCGGTAGGCCGGCAGCTTGAGCGTGTTGGTCTGGTCCGCAAAGCGCTCGCCGACGTGGCTGAAGGTGGCAAACGTGCGCAGCTGGCCGAAGCCGGTCTGCGTCTGCCAGCTCGGCGTCAGGCGAGCCTGGAACTTGGGCGCGCGCTCGACGCGATTGCCGGTGAACTGCTGGAAGTCCTTGTACTTGGCGTCCTGGAAATTGCCGGTCGCGGCGATCTCGAAACCATAGCCAGGCCGCAGGGCCAGCTCGAACTCGACGCCCGTGGCCTTGCTGTTGGGGCGCAGCACGACGTTGCCGGCGTTGGTGAACTGCTGGGTCTGCGAGTTGGTCAGCTTGTTGGCGTAGGCCGTCAGGAAGGCGCTGTAGAGCTTGGTGGCGGTCTTCAGGCCGATCTCGTACTGGGTGATGTCCTCGACCGAATCCTTGGTCTCGTTGGCGCCGCGGCCGCGCAGCACGTCGAAGTCGGGCAGGCGGTGGCCCTTGTTGACGCGCACGAAGGCGCTGAACTCGCGGCTGAAGGCGTAGTTGGCACCGCCGGTGAACGACGAACGGCTGAGCTTGCTGTCGATCAGCGTGTTCGTGCCGTTGAAGTACGAGAGGTTGTTGTTGTAGATCGTCGTCGGGTCGGCATCGAGGTCGCCGCTGCTGACGTTGGCGATGGTGCCGGTGATGCGCTGGGTCTCGCGGCGGGCGCCGAGGTCGATGCGCAGTTCCTTGCTCAGCTGCCACTCGTCGGCGACGAAGAAGGCGTGGGTGTTGCCGCTGTAGTTCGCGTCGAGGTTGAAGGAGAACGGCGGCGTGACATAGCCGTTGCGCGAGGCCTTGACGCCGTTGTCCAGGGCCACGTCGATGAGGCGGGCGTGCGACTGCACCGTCATCAGCTGGGCCTGGCCCAGCGTCCACACGTCGTGAGAGCTGTAGCCGGCCAGATACAGGCCGACGGTCAGGTTGTTGCCCGGCGCGATCTCGCGCGACAGGCGGGTCTCATTGCTGGTCGAGCGCAGCGCCTTGTCCACGGCCCACATGCCGTTGACGATGACGGGCGTGCTGCCGGCGACCGCGCCGCCGCCGTTGGTGAAGGTGGCGGTGCCGGTCGTCGCCGCGCGGCCGGCCGCAGCAACGACGGCTGCATCGCCATTGGCTGCAGTGACCTGGGACGTGATGTAGCTCGACAGCGTCTGCGGATTCGCGCCGGAGAACAACGCATAGGTTGGCGTGTCGCCGGTGGTGTGGCTGAGCTTGTTGGTCAGCGTCCAGTCGCCCAGCTTGGTGTCGAGGTTGGCACCATAGGTCTGCACGTCGGCGCCGCGGCCGTCGGCCAGGTCCTTGGTGACGGTGCTGCGCTGGATCTCGGGCTTGCCGTTGGGCAGGGTGCGGCCCGTCGCGCGGCCGGTTTCCAGCACGATGTTGCGCAGCTCGTTGCCGTAGAAGTAGTCCTTCAACGCATCGAAACCGGGGTAGCTGGACGCGCTCTTGCCGTCGGTGCTGCCGACGACCGGAATGGCCGTGAAGAAGGCATTGCGGTCACGCAGCGCGCGGGCATAGAGCTGCAGGCTGCCGCCTTCGAGCTTGCGGCTCAGCACGACGCTGGCCTGCCCGCCTTCGTCGGCCGGGAACTGCGTGTCGCGCACCCCCTGGCTCTGGCGCCAGAAGCCGCCGACCATGACATTCCATTGGTCGCTCAGCTTGCCGGCATAGACGCCGTCGACGCGCTTCAAGCTGCCGGTGCCGGTCGTCACGCGCAGGCTGGCCTCGGGGTTGCGGCCGTCCTTCTGGATGAAGTTGACCGTCACGCCGGGCTGGCCGCTGCCGAAGATGGGGCTGGGGCCGCCGCGCAGCACTTCCATGCGGTCGATGGTGTCGTCCAGGCGGAACAGCTGCGAGTGCTCGAAGAAGCTCAGCGTGGGCAGGTGGTAGAGCGGCGCGCCGTTGAGCTGGAAGGTCGAGTAGGGGCCGTCGCCGGGTGTCGGGAAGCCGCGCACGCGGATGTTGGCGCCGGCCTGGCCGCCCGAGGTTTCGACGAAGACGCCTGGCACAGTCTTCAGGATGTCGGCCGTGCTGGTGGGCGCGGCCTGCTTGATCTGCTCTTCGGTGGCGGTCGTGATCGAGAAGCCGGCTTCGAGCTTGCGCACGCCCTCGCGGCGCGCCGTGCCGGTGACGACGACGGCGTCGAGTTCCTTCAATTCGGGGGACTGTGCGGCAGGTTTTTCCGCAGGCTTGGCGGCGTCTTGCGCGAACGCGGCGCCACACAGGGCGGCGGCGGCCAGCGCGATCAGCTGGGGACGAAAGGCGGTGCGAACGAGGCGGACGCCGGCGCGCGGCGCGGCATGGGGGCTCAGCATGGGTGGTCTCCGATGGTTGTTGTTGTGGAATCGCTGAACAAGTCCCTCGCGTGCGGCGCATCCCTGCTTTGGGCGGTCTGCGGCGTTGCAAATGCTCGCCATAGCCAAGCTATGACTGCGCTTTGCGCCTTGCAGCCCATACCAAACCAGGGCGCGCCGCATCGCGGTGACTTATTCAGCGATTCCGATCCCGAAAGCCAGCGCGGCCGTCGCCACTTTCGATGGACCGGACTTTGATGGCAAATGTTATCGATGTCATTTGGGTTTTTACCAATGTGGCTGATCGTTGACATCGATGACATGGATTTCGGTTCTAGGGAGTTGAACGTTTTCGGCGCGGCGGCTTGCCCGAAGGGGGCAAACCCCGACAATCCGCGCCCATGAGCACCCAAGACCTCACCGACGCCGAGTTCGCCGAACTCGACGAACTCCTCGCCGCCACGCCCGAGCCGCTGCAGCCGCTGGACGCCTCCATGCTCGATGGCTATCTGTGTGGCGTCATCGTGCAGCCCCGCCTCATCGAGGCCGACGAGTGGCTGCCCAATATCTTTGACTACGACGGCGGCCTGCTGCCCGAGACGGTAGACGCCGGCTGGCTGGACAAGCTGACCCAGCTTGTCGAGCGTCGCCATGCCGCCCTGAACCGCGGCCTGGCTGAAGATGGCTGGTTCGATCCCGTCATCCTGGAGGTCGATGAGGAACAGGAACCCGACCCGCTGCCGGAAGACGCCAGCGAGGAAGAGCGCTCCGCCCGCGCCAGCTACGACGCCCTCGGCCCCTTGTCGCGCGCGCTGATGCCCTGGGTCGCCGGCTTCCAGCATGCGGCGCTGTGCTTCCCCGAGTTGGCCGACATGCCCGACGACGCGGTGTCCGCCGCGCTCGCGCGTCTGTACCGCCATCTGCCGGCCGAGACGGCCGAGGAGAAGGAGGTCGTCGCAACACTCAACCGCGAGCATCCGTTGAAGGATCTGGACGATGCGATCGAGGAACTGGTTGTCACGGTGGCCGACCTCGCCGATCTGACCGAGGCCGAACGCTACCGTGTCGACACCATCAAGCGCGACACGCCCAAGGTTGGCAGAAACGATCCCTGCCCTTGCGGTTCCGGTAGGAAATACAAGGTCTGTCATGGCAGCAACTGATGACTTTGCGGGACAGACCGCAGGCGCTTGCGCCAAGCTCTGTCCTCAACTGACTTGAAACTACAGCTCCTCTCGGATCTCCACCTCGAAACGGAGTCCTACCAGCCCATCCCCGCGCCGGGCGCCGAGCTGCTGATCCTCGCCGGCGACATCGACACCACGTGGCGCAGCTTCGAGCTGTTCCGCGGCTGGCCGGTGCCGGTGCTGTTCGTGCCCGGCAACCACGAGTACGACCGCCGTGACGTGGACGAGGCGCGTGAGGCCCTGCGTGCTCACGTCAAGGCCGTCGGCCTGCAGATGCTGGACGACGAATCCATCGTCATGACCAACGCCCAGGGCCGGCGCGTGCGCTTTATTGGCTGCACGCGCTGGTGCGACTTCGACGCCTTCGGCCCCGGCGGCCGTGATCGTGCGATGCGCGCCGGGGGCTACTTCCAGAACGTCATGCAGGCCACGCGCCATGGCGAGGTCTTCGGCGTCGAGGCGGTGCGCGAACTGGCGCTGGAGAGTCGCGCCTGGCTGGCCGGCGAACTCGCGCGCACGGGTGACTGGGACGCCACGGTGGCCATCACCCACTTCGCACCCAGCCTGAAGAGCGCCGACCCGCGCTATGGCCGCCAGCCCGGCACGGCCAGCTTCTGCAACAACGATGAGGAGTTGCTGCCTGGCGCGCAGCTCTGGGTGCATGGTCACCTTCACTGCCGCCACGATTACCGCATCGGCGAGACGCGCGTCGTCAGCAACGCCCGCGGCCACATGAAGCGCGGCGAGGCCGATGGCTTCGATGGCCAGCGCGTGTTCGAGGTCTTCGCGGCCTGAGACTTGCGCCGTGGCGGCCCGATCAGGCCGCGTGCTTCACCGGCTTGATGCGCAGAGCCCAG
The DNA here is from genome assembly GCF_054049335.1 of Roseateles sp. P5_E1. Taxonomy (NCBI): domain Bacteria; kingdom Pseudomonadati; phylum Pseudomonadota; class Betaproteobacteria; order Burkholderiales; family Sphaerotilaceae; genus Roseateles; species Roseateles sp. P5_E1. The sequence goes on along the minus strand of NZ_JBFUMN010000006.1, from coordinate 190,971 downwards.
ACGACGCCGGCGATCAGCAAGGCCACGCCGGCCAGGGTCGCTGGCGGCGGCATGCGCTGCTTCCACGCAAACGCGTAGGCCAGCGCGGCCAAGGTCTCGAAGACGATGAGCTGGCCCGACAGCGAGGTCGGCAGCCGCTGGCTGGCCTCGTTCCAGCACAGCGTGCCCAACCAGGATGAGCACAGGCCGATGGCCGCCATCAGACCCACGTACGCGAGCGGCCTGTCGCCGAGCGGAAAAGCGTAGTCCGCGGGAATCAGCTTGCCCGGCGCCATCAGGTACGCGAGCGCCAGCAGCAGCAGGCCCACCAGCGCCATCGGCAAGGTGACGAGGCCCTGCGCCGTCGCCCAAGCCCTGGGGCTGCGATCACTGTGCGCGCGCAGCCAGTCGGCATTGCGGATCGGATACCAGGTCCAGCAGGCCACCGCGGCGATGGCCAGCAGCGCGCCCTCGGCATAGCGGCGCGGGTCGCCGGCCTCGGCTTGCAGCACCGCCAGCTCGTCGCGATTGACGCAGGCCAGGCCCGCGGCGATCAGCAGCAGCGACGGCGCCAGCTTCGCCCACGGCAGATGGCCGTCACGCACGCGGTTGCGATGGTTGGCGCAGATGGCGATGACGACCGGCAAGGTGCCGATGATCATGGTCGGCAGCGGTGCGCCGGCGCGCTGGATGGCGGCCGACAGGCAGAGGTAGTACAGGAAGTTGCCGATCAGGCTGAGCTTGGCCGCCTCCCACCAGTCACCCGGCCGCAACTCGCGCAGCGCGCGCCGGTCCAGGGCCAGGGCCAGCGGCACGGCGATCAGGCCGAAGGCCAGGTAACGGCCCACCGTCAGCAAGGCGGGCGCATAGCCCGGCAACATCACGGGCGCGACGAACACCAGTCCCCACATCAGCCCGGCAGCGAGGGCGAACAACAGACCAAACAGCATGGCCGGCATCATCACCCATGCCTTCGTCACACCGGGGCGCTAGGCTCTTTCCCCCATGCGCCCCGCCTTCGTCCTCAGCCTCGCCCTGGGCGCCTGCACGGCCCAGGCCGGTCGGCCGCTGCAGGCCGAAGACGCCGCCGTCATGGACCCGCAGGCCTGCGAGATCGAAGGTGCCCATGGTGACTGGCGTTTGGGCGAAGACGGCCAGCGCCAGACCAGCCTGCAGCTCGGCTGCGGCATCGGCTGGGGTACCGAGGTCGCGCTCAACGTCATCCGGCCGCGCGAGCTGGCGCTGAACGGCAAGACCCTGCTGGCCAGCGCCGCCTGGGCCGATGGCGACGCCCAGCTCACGCTGGCGTGGAGCCTCTCGCATCGCCATGTCGAAACCGTGTGGCGACGCAGCAGTGCGGGGCTCATCCTCGTCGGCAGCGTGCCGCTGACGCGCGAGCTGTCCCTGCATGCCAACCTGGGCCATCAGCGCGACGAGATGGTGGGCCGCCGCAGCACCACCTGGGCCCTGGCCGTCGAGCATGGCGGTTTCGGCGAGGGTGGGCGCTGGCAGCCCATGGCCGAAGTGTTTGGYGATGACCGCGGTCGGCCTTGGGCCAATGCGGCGTTGCGCGTGGCCCTGCTGTCCGATCGCGTCTTCGTCGACGCGTCCTATGGCCGGCAGTTCGCAGGCGCTCGCGCCCGGCTGAAGACTGTCGGCTTCAAGTTCGCGTTTTGAACCAGGCCGCCACGGCCTCGCGCTGTTCGGCGGTGTAATGAAGGCCGAGCTTGCTGCGCCGCCACAGCACGTCGTCGGCGCCGGTCGCCCATTCGTTTGCCATCAGGTGACGCAGTTCGGACTCGAACAAGCCCGGCGCGATCTCGGCGCCCGTCGGCGCGGCGAGCAGCTCGCGAGCTTTGCTGCCGTAGGCGCGGGCGATGCGGCGCACGCCGGGTCGAGCTGGGTAGGCCGCCTGCAGCTCGGCGGCAAAGGCGTCGATGTTCACGCCATGTGCGCCGAGGTCGCCACCGGGCAGCGTGGTGCCGGCGGTCCAGGCCTTGCGCGCATCGCCCAGCAATTCGCCGAGCTGGGTCGCGCCGTCCTCGGCCAGCTTGCGATAGGTCGTCAGCTTGCCGCCCCAGACATTGAGCAGCGGCGCGCCACCGTCCGCATTGGCCTCCAGCAGATAGTCGCGCGTGACGGCCGAAGCCGAGCCGCCTTCGTCCAGTAGCGGGCGCACCCCGGCATAGGTCCACAGCACATCGGCGGGCTTCACCGGCTGGGCCAGATAGCGGCTGGCCTGCTCGCAGAGATAGGCGATCTCGTCTTCGGCGATGGTGGCGCGCGACGGCGGGTCCTCATGCTCGGGCAGCTCGACGTCGGTGGTGCCGATCAGCGTGAAGCGCTCCTGGTAGGGGATGGCGAAGATGATGCGGCCGTCGGCGTTCTGGAAGATGTAGGCGTGGTCGTGGGTGAAGCGCTGGTCGACGACGATGTGGCTGCCCTTGACGAGGCGCAGGCCGCGCGCCGGCAGCGGCTGGCCGTTGGCGCCCTGGGTGTGGTCGCGCAGGAAGCGCTCGGCCCAGGGGCCGGCTGCATTGACCAGGGCACGTGATTGGAACTGGCGGCCGTTTTGCAGCGTGACCTGCCAGCCGTCCGCGCCGCGCACGGCCCGGGTCACGGCGCAGCGCGTCAGCACTTCGGCGCCGCGGGCTTGCGCGTCCTGGGCGTTCAGCACGACGAAGCGGGCGTCGTCCACCCAGCCGTCGGAATAGACAAAGCCGCGCGTGAATTCTGGCTTGAGCGGCGCGCCATAGACGCTGCCCGCCAGCCGCAGGCCGTGCGAGCCCGGCAGCAGCTCGCGGCGGGCCAGGTGGTCGTAGAGGAAGAGGCCGATGCGGATCATCCAGGCCGGGCGCAGATGCGGCGCATGCGGCAACACAAAGCGCAGCGGCTGGATCAAATGAGGCGCGCTCCTGAGCAGCACCTCGCGCTCTTGCAGGGCCTTGCGCACGAGCGAAAACTCATAGGTCTCCAGATAGCGCAGCCCGCCGTGCACGAGCTTGGTGGACGCCGATGAGGTGTGCGAGGCCAGGTCATCGCGCTCGGCCAGCAGCACCCGCCAGCCGCGCCCGGCCAGGTCGCGGGCCAGTCCCGTGCCGTTGATGCCGCCTCCCACCACCACCACGTCAAAATCGTCCACCATGCACTCACTCTAAGGGATGGTGATGGACGCCTTGCTTGCGTTGGACCAGGGAACCTCTAGTTCGCGCGCTCTAGTTTTTGGCCGCGACGGCCGCTTGCTCGCCTCGGCCCAGCGCGAGCTGCCCCAGCATTTCCCCCAGCCGGGCTGGGTGGAGCATGACGCCGAGGAGATCTGGACGCATCAGGTTGAATGCGCCCGAGAGGCTATGGCCAAGGCAGGTGTGAAGGTCGCGGCGATCGGCATCACCAACCAGCGCGAGACGGTTGTGCTGTGGGACCGCAAGACCGGCAAGCCCCTGCACAAGGCCCTGGTCTGGCAGGACCGGCGCACGGCGGCCTTCTGCGAGCAGCTGAAGCAGCAGGGCCTGGAGCCGCGCGTGCGCGAGCTGACCGGCCTGGTGCTGGACCCATATTTCTCGGCCACCAAGCTGCGCTGGCTGCTGGACCACGTGCCCGGCGCCCGCGAGCGCGCCGCCCGCGGCGAGCTGGCCTTTGGCACCATCGACAGCTGGCTGCTTTGGAAGTTGACCGACGGCAAGGTGCACGCGACGGACGCCAGCAATGCCTCGCGCACGTTGATCTACGACATCCACCGTGGCGACTGGAGCGACGAGCTGTTGGCGGCCTTCGACATTCCGCGCAGCCTGCTGCCCGAGGTGCGGCCCTCGGCCGGCGTGTTCGGCCAGGCGGCCGAGTTTGGCGTCCCGATCGCCGGCATCGCGGGTGATCAGCAGGCCGCGCTGTTCGGCCAGACGGCGCTGCAGCCCGGCCAGGCCAAGAACACCTATGGCACCGGCTGCTTCCTGCTGATGCACACCGGCACCCAGGCGCGCACTTCCACGCAAGGCCTCATCACGACGCGCGCCGCTCAGGTGGACGCCACCGCGCAATACGCATTGGAGGGCAGCGTCTTCGTCGGCGGCGCCGTCGTGCAATGGCTGCGCGACGGCCTGAAGGCCATTGGCGGCAGCGGCGAGGTGCAGGCGCTGGCCAGCAGCGTGCCGGACGCCGGCGGCGTCATGTTCKTGCCGGCTTTCGCGGGCCTGGGCGCGCCCTACTGGCGGCCCGATGCGCGTGGCGCGCTGCTGGGCTTGACGCGCGGCACGACGCAGGCCCACATCGCCCGCGCGGCGCTGGAGAGCATCGCCTTCCAGAGCGCGGCGGTGCTGACGGCGATGAATGCGGATGTCGGCGCCAGCGAGCGGCTGACCGAGTTGCGCGTGGACGGCGGTGCGAGCGCCAACGACCTCTTGATGCAGTTCCAGGCCGATCTGCTCGGCATCCCGGTGCTGCGCCCCAAGGTCATCGAGACGACGGCCTTGGGTGCTGCGCTGTTGGCTGGGCTGGGCGCTGGTGTCTACGAGTCCACAGAACAAATCGGTGCCATCTGGCAGCTGGACCGCGCCTTCGAGCCCCGCATATCGCGCGACGAGGCGGGGGCGCGGCTGATGGCATGGGACAAGGCGGTGAGGCAGGTGTTGGCTGACTGAGCTGCCTTTCGGAAACCCATCAGGGCTTAGTAAATGTCACTCGCTACTGTCAATGCAGCTCTCGAAGTTGTCGCTTTGCTGAACGAGGCGTCAGATTACCAATGCACTTTCGAGCTTATTGAACTCAGGACCGGAGCGTCGCTTGAGGAGGCGCTTGTTCAACACTTCGCGTCAATAGCCGCCGAGTCGCATGCAACTGCCGATTCGGGGTTTGAATGGGAAATCAAAGCATCCAAGTTGGGCAGCAACGCGGCCGAACTTCTTGCTCCAGTCCTCATGCATTGGGCGTTTGGAAATCACTTCTCACCTTCCCTCGGTGTAGGTCGCGAGTGGGTGCAGAGGAATGTTGCCAGTGCTCTGTGCTCGCATATTCTTGACGTGGTTGGAGAGGTGGAGGTCACCGAGGTCCGGACAATTCCACCTGTTTGGTACGCGGCCTTTTGGCAAGACATAGCCCTCTCCTCAGATCGCGGTCGATGGTTGCTCCATCTGGCAGCAACTGACTGAGCCTCGGCCCCAATCGCTGGGGCATCCTTGCGCGGCGATGCTCATTGAACGAGGTCCCCTGCATCCACCGCCGTCGCCCGCCCAACCACTTCCCACGCAGCCAGATCCTTCAGCAGCTGCTCGCTGTGCGCCCGCACCGCGTCGATCGCATCCGCACCCAGCTGCAGCCGCAGGGGTGTGACCTCGGACTTCAGCGCCTGATCAATCGCCGCCGCCGCCTTGTCCGGGTCGCCGGCCTGCGTCCCATCCATGCCCTTGGCAAAGCTGCGCGTGCCGCCGACGATCTCGTCATAGGCCGCGAGCACGGGCATCTGGCGCAGCACGTCGGCGCCGGCAAAGCCGGTGCGGAAGGCGCCGGGCTCGACGATGAGGACCTTGATGCCGAAGGGGGCGACTTCCTGGGCCAGGGCTTCGGACAGGCCTTCCAGCGCGAACTTGGAGGCCGAGTAGGCGCCGAAGCCGCCGAAGGACATCTGGCCGCCCATGCTGGACAGGTTGACGATGGCGCCGCTGCGCTGCTCGCGCATGGCCGGCAGCACGGCGCGGGTCACGGCGACGGCGCCGAAGAAGTTGGTTTCCATCTGCGCGCGCAGCTCGGCGTCGGGTGTCTCCTCGACGGCGCCGACGATGCCGTAGCCGGCGTTGTTGATCAGCACGTCGATGCGGCCGAAGTGCGCCAGGGCGGCAGCCGTGGCGCGCTCGGCGTCGCCAGCAGCGGTCACGTCCAGCGGCAGCACGAGGACGCGGTCCGGGGCGCTGTCGGCCAGGGCGGCCAGGCGGGCCGGCTGGCGGGCCGTGGCGACGACGTTGTAGCCCTGGGCCAGGGCGTACCTGGCGAAGGACAGGCCAAAGCCGGACGAGGCGCCGGTGATGAACCAGGTGGGGCGGGTGTTGGTGGCTGCGGTCATGGTGGGCTCCGTGGGGTGGTGGGTTGCGACGGAGTCCAGTGTCTTGAAACGATGTGATCGGATAAAGGTGCTTCAATCGCATGGGTCATGCGATATGGTTCATGAATGAACCGCGAACTGCTGGCCCATCTGCCCATCGTCGTTGCCGTGGCCGACAAGCGCGGCTTTGCGGCGGCTGCCCAGGCACTGGGGATGAGCGCCTCGGCCGTCAGCCATGCGGTGCGCGTGGTGGAGGACGCCCTCGGCGAGCCGCTGTTCGCGCGCACGACGCGCAGCGTGGCGTTGACCGAGGCGGGCGGGCGGTTTCTCGCCAGCGTGGGGCCGGCGTTGGAGGACATAGGCGCGGCCGTCGAACATCTGGGCGCCGCCCGCGGCGAGGTTGGCGGCGTGCTGAAGCTGAATTCCTCGCGCGTGGCTTCGCAAATGGTGCTGCCGCCACTGCTCGCGAAGCTGGCGGTGGCCCACCCCAAGCTGACGGTGGAGGTGCACGACAACGACGCCCTCGTGGATGTCGTGGCCGGCGGCTTTGATGCCGGCATCCGTCTGGGCGAGCAGGTGCAGCAGGACATGGTCAGCGTGCGCCTGACGCCGCCGTTCAAGGCCATCCTCGTCGCCTCGCCGGACTACCTCGCCCGCCGCGGCGCGCCGTCCCGCGTGGCCGAGCTGGCGGCGCACAACTGCATCGGTTTTCGCCTGCTGGCCGCCGGCAGCCTCTACGACTGGGAGCTGCGCGAGGCCGGTGAGACGGTGGCCGTGCGCACGACGGGCAGTGCCGTCATCACGGACGCCAGCTTCGCGCGCGACCTGGCCCTGGCCGGCGTCGGCATCGCCTACATCTTCGAGCCGCTGGTGCACGCGGAACTGCGCAGCGGCCGTCTGCAGCAACTGCTGCCCGAGTCGGCCTTCGAGGAGCCCGGCCTCTTCCTCTACTTTCCGCGGCGCGCAGCGTTGGCGCCCAAGCTGCGCGCCTTCATCGACGCCGCCCGCTCAGGCGGTTGATTCGGTCGCCTCACCGCTTTCCTGCGCCAGGAAGACGATCAGCACGATGAAACCGATGAGGGGGATCAAGCCGATCAGCTGCCACCAGCCGCTGCGGCCGGTGTCGTGCAGGCGGCGCGTGGCGGCGGCCAGCTGAGGCAGCAGCGTGCCCAGCAGGAAGATGATGTTGAGCCATTGGCTGAACATGCCCAGCACGAAGCTCGCGCCGAAGACGAACAGTGCGAACCACCAGTACTCCGAGCGGCTGGCGCGGCCCGAGAAGTCGACGTATTTGCTGAAGCAGGTCTGGACGGATTCCTGGAAGGTCATGGCCTCTCCCCGAGGTGGTGTTGAGTCGCCGGCATGCTAGGCCACCGGCCGGGCTTCACCACCCCTCAAAAACCCAGGCTTTCGCCCAGGCCGGCCAGCGTTGCGATGCTCAGGCTCGCAAAGATGACGGCGGCCACCGTGTGCACCAGCTTGACCGGCAGCTTCTGCGCCAACTTATCCCCCACCAGCACCGCCGGCACGTTGGCGATCATCATGCCGGCCGTCGTGCCGGCGACGACACCGATGAAATCGGCCGGGAAGCGCGCCGCCAGCGCCACGGTGGCGATCTGTGTCTTGTCGCCCATCTCGGCCAGGAAGAAGGCGATGACCGTCGTCAAGAAGACGCCATGGCCGGGCTTGGGCGTGTCGTCCTCGTCGAGCTTGTCGGGGATCAGCATCCAGCCCGCCATCGCCAGGAAGGACAGGCCGAGGATCCAGCGCAGCGCCATCGGGCTGATCAGGCTTGTCAGCCAGCTACCTAACGCGCCCGCAGCGGCGTGGTTGAAGACGGTCGCAACGAAGATGCCCAGCACGATGGGCACCGGCCGCCTGAAGCGGGCCGCAAGCATGAAGGCGAGCAGCTGGGTCTTGTCGCCAATCTCGGCGAGGGCCACCAGGCCGGTGGCGATGAGGAAGGCTTGCATTGCGGCGGATTTTCTCAGCCGCTCCTGACACGCGCTGACAGCCAACCCGGCGCAGCATGCGGGCATTGCACTTCAGGAGACCCGCATGAACTTCGCCTACACCCTCGTCTACGTGTCCGACGTGGCCGCTTCCCTCGCCTTCTTCGACCAGGCTTTCGGCCTCAAGAAGCGCTTCCTGCACGAGAGCGGCGCCTATGGCGAGGTTGACACCGGCGCCAGCGGCACGACGCTGGCCTTTGTCGATCACGCAACGGCCCGTGACAGCGTGCAGCACGACTACGTGGCCGCCGACGCGAGCCCGCAGCCGCTGGGCATGGAGATCGGCTTCACGGTGACCGACGTGCAGACCGCTTATGACAAAGCCGTCGCCGCCGGTGCCCGCGCCCTGGCCGCACCGGTCACCAAGCCCTGGGGCCAGACGGTGGCCTATGTGCGCTGCCCGGACGGCACGCTGGTGGAACTCTGCACGGCCATGGGCTGAGATTTCCCTTTCACGGGGCGGTTTCGCCCCGGCACGGCGCGCGCCGTGAATAGCTGGTCTTGAGCCAGGGAAGCCAGTGGGGCGCTGATGGCGCCCAGCGTGGCCAGTTCGGCGCCGCGGGTACCGCGGGCCTGGAAGGAGGCGTAGATGGCCATGATGAAGCTCGACCTCGTTGTCGGTGACACGTGTCTTCTGCAAGGGGCATGCCCGGTCCCGCACAATGACCGGTTATGCGCCGCGCAGACCGCCTCTTCCAGATCGTCCAGCTCATCCGCGGACGCCGCCTCACGACGGCCGACTACCTCGCGAGTCGCCTCGAGGTGTCGATGCGCACCGTCTACCGCGACATCGCCGCGCTGGGCCAGCAGGGCGTGCCCATCGAGGGCGAGGCGGGCGTCGGTTACCGCATGCGGGCAGGCTTTGACCTGCCGCCGCTGATGTTCAGCAAGCAGGAGGCCCAGGCCCTGGTCGCGACGGTGCGCATGGCCGAATCGCGGCTGGATGCGGCGTTGGCCCGCCAGGCCGAGAACGCGCTGTCCAAGATCCTCGCCGTGCTGCCGCTAGACGCACGCGCCGCGGCCGAGAGCCTGGCGCTGTATGCGCCGCTGCCGGCCCTGGACCCGGCCACCAGCGCCCACCTGACGGCCATGCGCGAGGCCACCGAGGACCGGCGCAAGCTGAAGGTGGGTTATCTGGACCTGGGCGGTGTGAAGAGCGAGCGCATCGTGCGCCCGCTGGCCTGCCTGTTCTGGGGCCCGGTCTGGACGCTGGCTGCCTGGTGCGAGCTGCGCAATGACTTCCGCAGTTTCCGCGTCGACCGTGTCGAGACGCTGGAGGTGCTGGAGGAGACCTTCCGCGACGAGGCGGGCAAGACGCTGGCGGACATGAACCGCAAGCGCGAGGCGCAGGACAACGGCGGAGCTTGAAATGGAGCCCCTCGTCCAGTCTCGCGCCGCTGAACGCGGGCGTGCCTGACCGGTCCCCCGAGGGGACGGCGATGCTTGCGGCATCGAGCCGCAAGCACATCGCCTAACGCGGGCCGGCTCGGGAGCGGCCCAGCGCTCGGCCCGCAATTCGACACCAGCATGCCGCCGGCGAGTTAAGTACAGCGCGCGCCCTTGTCCTCAAGCAGCGCGCGCAACAGGGGGCGATGACATCTCGCCTCATCCTCGCAATAGCAGCCCACCGAGAAATTCGTCTGCGCCGACAGCGTCGCCAACAAGCTCAGCGCATGTTGGGCCTCGGGCTCGGCCATCTCGGCGCTGTACTTTTTCTTGAAGATCTTCCACTCGGCGTCTGTCTCAGCCGCCTGGCCGAGCTTCATGGTCTCAAGACTGGGCGCGAGATTGGGGAACCAGACGTCGTAGAAATCGCGTGACGCGAACTCGGCCTTGGGCACGCCGCGCGGCGGGCGGCGCACGGTGCCGATGCGCGTGCCCTCATCGTTGGCACGCGGGCTGCCGAGCCTGACGATGCGGATGGGCATGGCGGTCGTCCTTTCAGAGCTGGCGCCCCAACACGCGGATCACTTCTTCTTCGGCCACCGGCTTGGCGATGAAGCCGTTCATGCCGGCGGCCAGCGCGGCCTGGCGTTCCTGGTCGAGCACGGCGGCCGTGAAGGCGTGGATGGGCAGCTGGGCGGTGATCGGGTCGGCGCGCAGCAGCTGCGTCGCTTTCAGGCCATCGACCTTGGGCATGTGCAGGTCCATCAGCACCCCGTCCAGTCGCCCGGCCTGCTCGCGCGCGAGGCAGACGGCCTGCTCGCCGTCCTCGGCCTCAACGACCTCGGCGCCCAGGCGCTGCAGCAGGGCCGTGATGATGAGGCGGTTGACCGGGTTGTCCTCGGCGACGAGCAGGCGCTGGCCGGCCAGCGGGTAGCGCGGCGGCATCGGGATGCGCTTGCGCGCAGCGGTGTCGTCGATGGTCAGGGCCGTAGGCAGGGCCAGCTCGGCCCAGAAACTGGAGCCGTTCGCGCCGTCGCTCTGCACGCCGACGCGGCCCTGCATGCGTGCGGCCAGCTCGCGGCAGATGGAAAGCCCCAGGCCGGTGCCGCCAAAGCGCCGCGTCGTCGAGTCGTCGGCCTGGGCGAAGGGGCGGAACAGTCGACTCTGCAACTCCAGCGGCACGCCGATGCCGCTGTCCGCGACGACGATGCGCACGCGGCCTTCGCCGGCCGACGACAGCTTCAGCCGGATGTGGCCCCGCTCGGTGAACTTCAGCGCGTTGACGAGGAAGTTGGCCATGATCTGGCGCACCCGCAGCGGGTCGCCGATGACCAGGCGCGGCAGGCCTGGTGCGAGTTCGATCTGCATGTCCAGGCCGCGCTCGCGGCCCAGTGCCGCGCAGCCTTCGAAGCCGGCCTGGGCCAGCGCGTGCAGGTCGAACTCGATGGTCTCCAGCTCGAGATGACCCGCCTCGATCTTGGACAAGTCCAGCACGTTGGAGACGATCTCATTGAGCGACTCGGCCGCCGCCACGAGGTGGGCCAGGTACTGCGGCCGACGCTCGTCCGGCCCGGCCTGCTGCAGCAGCCGCGCCAGGCCCAGCACGCCGTTCAGCGGCGTGCGGATCTCGTGGCTCATCGTCGCGAGGAAGGCGCTCTTGGCGTGGCTGGCGCCTTCGGCCTGCTGCTTGGCAGACCGCAGCTCGCGCTCCTGGCGGCGGCGTTCGGTGACGTCCTCGGCCACCCACAGCGTCGCGTGGTCGCAGTCCTGGTCGTTGCGGCCTTCGCTGCGGCCGGCCAGCGTCGCCGGCAGGCCGCGGGCGTTGAACTGCACGGTGATGCGCCGGCCATCGGGGCGGATGAAGTCGCGCTCGAATGCCAGTGCGGCGCTGGCGACCTCCTGGGCCGAAGGCAGGCAGGCGTGGCCATCGGCCAGCTGCGGCTCGGTGCCGCCGAAGATCTCCTGCCAGTGGCGATTGACGCGCTCGAAGCGCTCGCCGCGCGTCAGCGCGATGCCGACGCTGGCGTGGTCGAGGATGGCCTCGGCCTCGATGCGCGCGCGCTCGCGCTCGGTGATGTCGCGGGCGATCAGCATGGTGGCCGGCTCGCCCTCCCAGTCCAGCGTTGCGGCCGACACCAGCACGTCGCGCCACTCGCCGTGCACCAGCAGGGCCGAGCGGAAGTCGCGCACGATGCCTGACGCGGCCAGCTCGGCGGCCAGGCGCCTGGGCTCGCCGCTGTCGGGCCACAGGCCGAGCTCACGGCCCGAGTGGCCCATCAGCTCGTCGCGCGACAGGCCCACCAGGGCACAGAAGCCGGAGTTGGCGAAGCGGATGCGGCCGTCTTCCATGTGGGCCACGCAAATGGCGTCGGGACTGGCGCGCAGCACGCGGTCCAGCATGTTGGCGGTGCGCTGGTGCTGTTGCAGCGCCAGGCGCTCGCCGGTGATGTTGTGGCTGACGCCGCGCCAGCCAATGTGGCTGCCGTTCCCATCGAAGACGGGCTCGCCCGAGCCCAGCGTCCACAGCAGCCGGCCGTCGGGCGCGCGAAAGCCGTTGATGCGGTCGCGGTAGGCGCGCTTGGCGCGGATGTCCTCCAGCAGGCCGGGGTAGTCGGCGTCGCGCACGAGCATGGCGCCGCCGGGCTCGCCCATGCGCAGGAAGTCTTCGCGCTTGTGGCCGGACAGGGCCTCGAACTCATCGGACAGCATGGTGACACGGAACTTGGCGTCGGCTTCCCAGGCCCAGTTGTGGGCGGCCTGCACGAGGCGAGCCAGGCGGGCCTCCTCGCCGATGGCGCGCGCCAGTGCCGTGCCCAGGATGCGGTTGAGCAGCAGGGCCGAGGCCAGGCCGCTGGTGGCGATCAGGAAGTGGGCGACGACGCGATCGATCAATTGCGGCTGGCGCGGCGCGCTCAAGCCCGGCAGCAGGCCCTGGGCTTCCATCGCGGCCAGCACGCCGATGGCGGCGAGGTAGAGCACGGTCAGCACGGCTGCCGCCGCATTGCCGGCCACGCCGCCGCCCAGCGCGATGACCAGGGCGCCGGCCGCGAGGATGACGGTGTGCACGCCCAGGCCGATATGGGCCGCGTGGGCGACGAGGGCGATCAGCGTGCCGCCGAGGATCAGGGTTGTGGCCAGCCGCGCGCGGCCGGCGCGGCACAGCAGCCAGCCTGCGCCGCTGACTGCCAGCAGCGCCAGCCCGACGACGAGGCGCTGGCTGCCCCACAGCGCGCGCAGGCCGAGGGCGGCCTCGCCGGCGCCGATCAGCGCGGCCACGGTACCCACGACGCCGACGATCCAGATCAGCGTGCGCGCCGCCATCTGCTGCAGCGCGCTTCGGGTGTCGCTGGCGTCAGTCGGCACTGAAGCCATTGCGGGCATGCGTGCCGTCGCAGAAAGGTTTGGTCTGGCTGCCGCCGCAGCGGCACAGCCGCGCCTGCGCGACGCGGCAGACCATGCGGCCGGTGCCGCTCAGCACCTCGACCTGGCCGCGCAGCTGTAGCGGGCCGTTGGGCTCGGGCTCGATGTCGATGCGGCCATCGCGCATGGCGGGCATGTCGGTGGGCAGGCCCAGCAGACCGGTCTCGGGCTCGCCGGTCGCGTCGAAGTGGATGTCGTGGTGGCTGCCATCGCAGAAGGGCTTGTTCTTGCTCGCGCCGCAGCGGCACAGCGTGGCGCGCGTGCCGATGGCCTGGCCGCGCAGCACCAGCTCGCCGCGTATGCCATAGGGGCCGGCCTSGCGCACCGACAGCAAGTTGACCGGCGGCGGCGCCTCGTCGTCTTCACCGTCCTTGCGGCGGTACTGGATGGCGCCCGACGGGCAGGCATGGGCGATGTCGACGAGGCGCTCGACGGGCATGGCGTCAGGGTGCAGCCAGGGGCCTTGCACATTGGCGAGGAAGACCTTGGGCGCGCCGGTCACGCAGAAGCGTGCATGGATGCAGCGCTGGGCCTCGAAGCGCAATTCGAGCTTGTCGCCCTGCACGATCTCGATGCCGTCGACGGTCTCCGTGGGTGGCGGGGGCGGTGCTGCCGCGGCAGGTGCTGCGGCGGGCGCAGCGGCGGGTGCAGGCGCGGCGACGGGCGCGTTCAGGTCCAGCCCGCGCTCGGCGCGTTCGCGCAGCGACTGCAGCAGGCGTGCCGCGCGGCCGCTGCGTTCGGCCCCGAGCTCGGCGTGCAGGCTGGCCGCTGCGTCGGCGATCTGGCCCAGGCGTTCGACGACGAAGCGCCGCGCGGCCGGCCCCGGTGGCAACGCTGCCGCGTCGCGCAGGGCGGTGAAGCTGACGCCGGCGTTGCAGCCCGGATTGCTCGGGCCGGCAGGCAGCCGCGCGGCATGCTCGGCCAACGGCGTGAAGGCGCGCATCAGGCAGATGCCCAGATCCACCATCAGGCTTTTCTCGGCCGACGGCCCGGGCAGCAGATAGCTCTGGGCCAGCAGGCGCAGCATCAGGCCGTAGCTGGCGTTGGCGATGTCCACCGTCGCCGCCGCAGCCGGGTTCTCCAGCCAGACCCGGCCCTCGGGCCGCGGCGGGCGGCGCAGCACCGGGTTGGTGGCGGCCGGCCAGGCGGGCTCGAAGCCCGGGTGGGCGGCGCGCAGCTGGGCCAGCTCCTCGCGGATGGCGGCGAAGCGGTGGTAATGCGAGGTGGCGCTGTCGCTGGGGGCGCCTTCGCCCTGCTGCACGATGGCGTCGAAGGCCGCCAGCGCCGTCTTGGAGCACAGCACATGGCGGGCGCCGCAGAGGTTGAGCTCCTGGGGCCCGAGCTGCAGCCAGCGGTTGCCGCAGAAGGCCACGGCCTCGCCGTGCAGCTCGACAAAGGCGCGCAGGTCGGCGCTCAGCGTGGCGTAGAAATGGCCGACGGTGTCGTAGTCGCGCGCCATCGGCGTGACGCGCGGTGCCGTCGAGCCGCGCGTGAACAGGCGCTCGGCGGCAAAGCCTTCGCCGTCCTCTTCAGCGCTGCCCTCGGGGCGCTCCAGGAAGATGAAGTGCTGCAGCGTCGCGTCATTGAAAGGTGCGAGCTTGACGACGACGCGGGCTGGCAGATTGCCGGGGTCGAGCGGGAAGTTGCCGCGGCCGATGCGCGGCGCGCCGCCCAGCGCCGCCGTGATGTTCCAGACCGCCACCAGGTGGCCCATCTCCTCGATGGCGACAGCGATGATCTCGCGCCGCCAGCGCTCGACGGCCTCGGCCTCGACGGCACCCAGCCCCTCGGCCTCGCCCTGCTTGAGGCTGAAGGCCGCGTAGAGATAGGTGCACATGAGGTTGTGCTCGAGCTCGGCGGCCTCGTAAAGGCTGTGCAGCAGTTGCTCGCGGCTGGGGGCCGCGGCCGGGGTTTGAATCGTCATGGAAGCGCGGCCTGGGACTAGCAGCGCGCGACATTAGCACGCAGTTGCGGGATGTCGGCGGTTGTTCGCGGCTACGGGCCGAGCGCCCGGTCCGCAAGCATCGCCCGTCCTCGCGGGACCGATCAGACCGCGCGCGTTCAGCGACGCGAGGCTGGGCGAGGGGCCCACTGCAGGCGCGGCAGCCATGCCAGTGGATCGAAGCGGGCGGCCGGCGCCTCCACCCAGCGGTGGAAGGGCACGGCCAGGCCGTTGGCCAGCAGCCAGGTGGCCACGAGCAGCACCAGGCCGGCTTCGGGTGTCGCGCCCGGCAGATGCGCGAGCAGGGCGTTGCTCAGCAGCAGCACCGGGAAATGCAGCAGGAACAGTGCGTAGGAGGGCGTTGCGGCGCTGGCGAAGGCCGAAGCCAAGGCGGCCGGCAGCAGCTGACGGCCCTCGGCATGGCGGGCCTGCGCCCAGGACAGCCACAACGCCGTGGCCAGCGCCAGGGCGAGGCGGTCGCGCCATTCCACCATCAGCGCGGCGCTCACGGCCACTGCCAGCAGCAGCAGGCCGGCGCGGCGGTGACGCGACAGGCCCAGCCAATGCACGAGAGCGCCCAGGCCATAGGACGCGAAAAAGTAGGGTGCGTAGGCGTCGAGCTCCGGCTGGCGGTTGAACACCCAGGCCGAGGCCAGCGCGGCGGCCGCGACGAGGACGGGGCCGACGACGAGACGGCTTGGGTGCCGCCAGCCGCGCCGTGCCAGCCACAGCAGGCCCACGAGCAGGGCAAACAGCTGCAGGTCGATGGCCACATACCAGGCGCCCACGGTCAGCGCTTCGTAGCCCAGCACGTCATGCAGCAGCAGCGCGTGAGCGAGAAGCTGGCCGACGCTGATGTCGGCGGGCACCAGCTCGGGCCAGGACGAAGCGATGAGGCCGGAGATGCCCAGTGTCAGGGCCAGCGCCGCCAGGAAGGGCAGCACCAGCCGCAGATAACGCCGCCACAGCAGCTCGGGCACGGCGGCCTGCAGGGCCTGTCCACGCGGCGACAGGCCGCGCGCGCTGAGATAGCCGCCGACGACCAGGAAGATCTGCACCGACATGCGCCCGTACTGATGCATGGCGCCGGCCAGCAGGGGCAGGGCGGCGTGGGCGGCGCGGGCGATCGGCCCGTAGCTGACCAGGTGGTGCAGCACGATGATCTGTGCCGCGAGCGCCTTCAGGACGTCAAGATGGGGCAGTCGGCCGGCGGGGCTGGACATGATCAATGCGGCCCAGCCGCTGGCACGCGCTGACGCACACCCCGGGAGGGCGGCGAGCGAAGTGGGTGCGGGGGCTGTGGATTCATTGCACAAAAAGAACGGGCCTGCGCAGGCAGGCCCGTTGTCTCGGACATGTGAAATTGTACCGGTGGCGCGCTGGGGAAATCCCCATGGTGTTTCAGCTGGTCACGAAGAGGTGCTTGTTCTTTGCAAACCGCCTCACCCGAACCAGCGGCGCAGCCAGGCGCGCAGGCGCTGCAGCGCGTGGCGGCGCTCGGCCGGCGCGGCACTTGCGGCGAGGGCCGGCGCGGCGGCTGGCGGATGGCGCTCAACCAGCGCGGCCTGCAGGCGGATGAAGAAGTCCTGCGCCAGCTTTTGTGCCGCCGCATCGACCAGACGCGAGCCGATCTGCGCCACCTTGCCACCGACGCTGGCCGTCACGTCATAGCTCAGCACCGTTTCGCTGGGCGACACGGCCTGCAGCTGGACGAAGGCTTGGCCCTTGCCATGGCCGGCCGCGCCGCCCGAGCCCTCGAAGCCGATGCGGTAGCTCAGAGGCGGGGTCAACTCGGACAGTTGCAGCTTGCCCTTGAACCTGGCCTTCACGGGCCCGATGGACACGGCCATCAACAGGTCAAAGGCGTTGTCGCCGGTCGACGTGAGGGCCTCACAGCCGGGCACGGCGGCCTGCAGCATCGCGGTGTCGTTCAGCGCGGCCCAGGCCTGGGCCTGGGACACGGGCAGATGCTGCTGGCCGGTCAGATTCATGCACCGATTCTGACCGTCGGCCCGGCCAACAAAAAGCGCTGCCCGCCAGACAGGGCCTGACGGGCAGCGCGGGAGGCCGGGGGGCGCTGTTTACTTGACGGTCAGCTGGTTGTCGACCGACTTCACGCCGTCGACTGCCTTGGCGATGGCTTCGGCGCGGTCCTTCTCGGCCTGCGTGGCGACCTTGCCGGTCAGCTGCACATAGCCGTTGGCGTCGGTCTCGACGTGAACCATGGCCAGCGACGAGATCTTGCTGGTGGCGAGCTGCGTCTTGATCTTGGTCGTCACGACCGAGTCCTTGACCCAGGCCTTGGCCGCGCCGGGCGGCTTGTCATCGGCATGGCCGACCAGCGGCGTGACCAGGGCAGCGGCGACCAGCAGCGAAGCGAGTTGCGAAATCTTCATGACTCTTCCTTTCAATCGGAAGCGGTAGCACTGGATGCGCACCGCCGAAACCGAAATCTAAGCAGTGGGACTGCCCGTGCAGGGCGGACGTTGCGCCGCCAGCCTGTAGGACGTGGGCTATCGCTTCAGGGCGTCGAGCAGGCGGTCGATGCTGTCGAGGTCGTGCACCGGCAGATGGCGAGTCACCTGGGGCAGCAGTGCCTTCACGCCCGCGGCGCGCGGCTGGAAAGCCTTGAAGCGCAGCAGCGGGTTCAGCCAGATCAGCTCGCGGCAGCACAGGCGCAGCCGCTCGGCTTCGAAGGCCAGGTGCGAGCCGCCGTCCTCGGCGTCGCGTTCCAGGCCGTCGGTGACGAGCAGCACCGTGGCCGCGCCGCCGCCCAGCACGCGGCGCGCCCAGTCGCGATTGAAGGCATGCAGGCTCTGGCTGATGCGGGTGCCGCCGGCCCAGTCCGGCACGGCGGCGGACACGGCGGCCAGCGCCGCGTCGGGGTCGCGGGCTTTGAGCTGGCGCGTGATGCGCGTGAGCCGGGTGCCGAAGACGAAGGCTTCAACGACGGGGGCCTCGCCCGCGCCGGCCGGATTCAACAGGCCCTGGGCCAGATGCAGCAGCACCCGCGAATAGCGGCCCATGGAGCCCGAGATGTCGGCCAGCAGCACCAGGGGTGTCGGGCGGCGGCGGGCGCGCTCACGGGTGGGCAGGGCGAAGTCGCACCGCGCCTCGGCGCGCAGCGTGGCGCGCCAGGCRATGCGGCCTTGCGGCGCGGGCGCATGGCGGCGCGTGAGCTGTTGCGCCAGKCGCGGCTGCAACGCGGCGAGGGCCTGGCGCGCGGCGGCCCATTCGGCGGCCGTCATCGTGTCGAAATCGCGCCGCTGCAGCAGCTCGCGGTTGCCGGCGTCCAGACGCGCCTCGATCTCGACCTGCTCGGCGCGCGGCGAATCGGCAGGCGCGCCAGGAAACAGCGCATCGGCCAGGCGCCGGTTCTCGGGTGGTGGCGGTGCGCCCGCACGGCCCTGGGCCCGCGGCAGCAGCAGGGCCATGATGCGGCCGAGCAGGTCGGGGTCGCGCCAGAAGACGTGGAAGGCCTGCTCGAACAGCGGCCGGTGCTCGGGCCGGTCGACCAGGCAGGCGGCCAACGTCGCCTTGAAGTCGGCACGCGAGGCCAGGCCGCCGACTTCCAGCGCCTGGGCGGCGAGCAGCAGCCGGTCGGTGCCTAGGGCCAAGCCGGCCGTGCGCAAGACGCGGCCGAAATGCACAAGGTTTTCCGCCAGGTGGTGCCCCTCGGCCGGCGGGTACACCAGCCGATCCCCCGAGGGGATGCATGCCGGCTCGGGAGCGGCCCAGCGCTCGGCATGCGGGTCCACGGCTCAGCCCTCGACGCTCTGCCGCAGTTCTGCAAGCAGCCTTGCGGCCTCGCTCCCCTGCACGCGGGCGATGTCGTCCTGGTATTTCAGCAGCACGCCCAAGGTCGACTGCACCGTGGCCGGGTCCAGGCTGATGGCGTTCAGCTCAATGAGGGCGCGCGACCAGTCCAGCGTTTCGGCCAGGCCGGGCAGCTTGTAGAGGTCGAGCTGGCGCAGGCCCTGCACAAAGGCGACGACCTGTTGCGCCAGCCGCCGCTCGATCTGCGGCAAGCGCGCGCTGACGATGGCGAGCTCGCGCGCGGCATCGGGAAAGTCCACCCAGTGATAGAGGCAGCGGCGCTTGACGGCGTCGTGGATCTCGCGGCTGCGATTGCTGGTGAGGATGACCAGCGGTGGTGTGGCGGCCGTGAGGGTGCCGAGTTCGGGGATGGTGATCTGGAAGTCGGCCAGGAACTCCAGCAGAAAGGCTTCGAAGGGCGCGTCGGCGCGGTCCAGCTCGTCGATGAGCAGCACGGGCGCCGGGGTTGTCGTCAGCGCCTGCAGCAGCGGGCGTTCGATRAGGAAGCGGCGCGCGAAGAGTTCGTCGGCCGTGCGTTCACKTTCGTGTGCCTGCGCGAGGCGGATCTCCAGCATCTGCCGCGCGTARTTCCAYTCGTAGGCSGCYGCGGCCAGGTCCAGGCCTTCGTAGCACTGCAGGCGGATCAGCGGCCGGCCSAGSGCSSTGGCGAGTGCCGCSGCAATGGCCGTCTTGCCGGTTCCYGGCGCGCCTTCCAGCAGCAAGGGCCGCGACAGGCGCAGCGCGAGGAAGGCGGCTGTCGCCAGCTCGCGCGAGGGCAGATAGGCCTGGGCCTGAAGGGCCTGGGCGACGGCGTCGATGCTGCTGTCCGGAGCGGGATCGGGCACGGCAGGCCTCATGGGTAGTTGGAGCAAGTATGCGGTGGGCTGCGCCTGCTTACATCTGGGCGGGGAAGTTTTGTGCCGCGGGCGGCGTTGTCGGGTTGAGGGACCGAAGCGTCCCGCAGCCCTCGACATCCATGGAGCCCGCTCATGAACACGTCCAAACTCTGCCTCATCGCCGCCGCCCTGATGCTGGCCGGCATGGCCCACGCCGAGGAGGCGGCACCGAATGCCGACAAACGCGCCGTCAACCTCGCTGTGCAGCGCGACGGCCAGCGCAATCAGAGTGCGGCGGCGGCGGTGAGCCTGCCCGTGGGTGAGCGCGCCTGGGTGCAACTGGGCGCCGGCCAGTCGCGCAGCCACGACCTGGCCAGTGGCAACAGCGTCAAGCCCCGGCAGGTCGCGGTCGGTGGTGGCGTGGCCGGCAAGGCCTGGCAGGCCAGTGTGAACGCCAGCCAGCGCCGCGACGGTGAGCGCCTGCGCCAGACGGACCTGGCTACAGCGGTGGACTGGCGGCCGGCGGAGGGCGTCAACGTCGGTATCGATGCGGTGAAGCGCAGTGCCCGTGCGCGGGGCACGGTGGCGTCAAGCGGCGGCGCGGCCACGCCGGTCGAGCAGCGCCTGCGGGGCCATGGCCTGGGCGTGCACGGCGCGGTGGCGGTCACGCCGCGCCTGAGCGTCTACGGCGCCGTCATGCGCAACCGCTACACGACGAGCACGACGCAAGCGACGAACAGCGGCGGCCTGCTGGCCGGTGTGCCGCTGCTGAGCAATCGCGTGACGGCCATCAACCGCGACGAGGCGGCGCTGGACCGCAGCCACCAGCTCGGCGCCACCTACCGCGTCAGCGAGCGCGTGGCGCTGAACGGCGAGGTGATGCAGGACCGGCTGCACGATGGCGGCAACCTGCGCAGCGTGCAGATGAAGGCGGCCATCGCCGCGGGGGCCGGCTGGACCGTCACGCCCGGCGTCGGCCGCAGCCGCGGGCCCCAGGGAGGCGTGAACTACGGGTTGCTGGGGGCGAGCTACGCGTGGTGAGGCTCTAAGCTTGGGTCTTCACCCCATGGAAGCCCTGTTATGAACTTCGCCAAGATCGTCGGCGTACTCCTCCTCATCGCCGGCGCCGCCAGCCTGGCCACTGGCGGTTTCAGCTACACCAAGGACAGCACCGTCGTGAAGCTCGGGCCGCTGGAGCTGTCGGCCAAGCAGAAGGAGGAAGTCAATCTGCCGGTGTGGCTGGGCGTGGGCGCAATTGCGGTCGGCGGCTTGCTGCTGGTATTTGGCGGGCGCAAATGAGGGCCACGCCTGACGACATCCTTCGCTTCTGGTTCCAGGAGATCAAGCCTGCGCAGTGGTGGACGGTGGACACCGCTTTCGACGAGCTGGTCCGCACGCGCTTCGGCGCCCTGCATGAACAGGCCAAACGCTGCGAACTCTTCGCCTGGCGCGCGGTGCCCGAAGGTCGGCTCGCCGAGGTCATCGTGCTGGACCAGTTTGCCCGCAACATCCACCGCGGCACGCCCGGCGCCTTCGCGGCCGATCCGCTGGCCCTCGCGCTGGCGCAGGAGGCCGTCGCTGCCGGTGCCGACCTGGCCCTGCCGGTCGAGCAGCGCGCCTTCCTCTTCATGCCCTATATGCACAGCGAATCCGCCGCCATCCACGCGGCGGGCGAGCCGCTGATGAAGGAACGCGCGCCGCAAGGCACGCACGACTTCGAGCTCAAGCACAAGGCCATCATCGACCGTTTCGGGCGCTACCCGCACCGCAACACCATCCTTGGCCGCGCGTCGACGGCCGAGGAAGAAGCCTTCCTGAAGCAGCCGGGATCGAGCTTCTAGACGTCGAGCAGGTAGACCGTCGCGGTCGCGCGCTCCTCGGCGCTGTGGCCGGCGAGGGCCTTGTTCCATTCGGGGCCGGAAGCGCCCGTCGACGACGACGCGTTGCGCGTCATGACGGCGACCTCTTCAGTGCTGGCATCGAATTCGCCCACCTGTTCGCGGCTGTCCAGAAAGAGCTTGGCGACCGGGCCGCCGCTTGACGCGATGACGATCAGGTAGCGGGAGACCTGACGGTGCTCCTGCTGGTTGTGCCGTGATGGCAATTCGTGACCGAAGCCCTGGCTCATCTGGCCTCCTCGCCTGGTTGCAGGCTGCTCAAGTGCCGCCATTGTGCGCCGCCCGCCGCCGCAGTAACCCTGAAGACCAGGCGGCCTCGACATGATCCAATATGCGAATTGGAACCGATTCCAAACAGCGGCAACCAGAGACCTGGCGAGGAAGAGACATGCAGTGCAAGCGAGCGATGGCGGCCGTGCTGGCCGTCGGTCTGGCGGCCCAGGCCTTGGCGGTCGACGTGCCGGACTTCGGCCCCAACGTGCATGTCGTCGACCCGGCGACGCCGGGCCTGCAGGCGCTGATCGACGGCATCTACGCCGCCCAGCAGCCCAACCATTTCGGCCCGCGCCGCGACGCCGTCCTGCTCAAGCCGGGCACCTACCAGGACTTGCGCATTCCGGTGGGCTTCTACACGCATGTGCTGGGCCTGGGGGCGCATCCGGACGACGTCCACGTCATCGGCGACCTGCGCTCAACGGCCTTCCTGGATGGCGACAACGCGACGCAGAACTTCTGGCGCGGTGCCGAGAACTTCTCAGTGACGCCGACGCTGGGCATCGGCGACAACACCATGCAATGGGCCGTGTCCCAGGCCATCCCGTTCCGCCGCATGCATGTGCGCGGCAACATCCGGCTGAACCAGAACAAGGGTTGGGCCAGCGGTGGCTGGTTCTCGGACGTGCTGGTGGATGGCCAGGTCAACTCGGCCACGCAGCAGCAATGGATCTCGCGCAACAGCCAGTGGGGCCGCTGGACGGGTTCGAACTGGAACATGGTCTTCGTCGGCGTGGCTGGCGCACCCGACGGTGAATTTCCGACGCCAGGCCAGCGCTTCACCAAGATTGCGAAGACGCCGCTGGTGCGCGAGAAGCCCTGGCTCTTCATCGATGCCAAGGGGCAGTACGCCGTGCGAGTGCCTGCCTTGCGGCGCGACAGCGCGGGCATCTCGTGGGCGAATGGCGCCGTGGCGCCCGGCAAGACGCTGCCCATCGGCCAGTTCTTCATCGCCAAACCCGGCGACACAGCGGCGACGCTGAACGCCCAGCTGGCCGCCGGCAAGCACCTGCTGTTCACGCCGGGCGAGTACCTGTTGACGCAGACGCTGCAGGTGAAGCGTTCCGGCACGGTGGTGCTGGGCATCGGCTTCCCGACGCTGCGCTCGGACAACGGCCAGCCGCTGGTGAAGACGGCGGACATGGACGGACTGACGATCTCGGGCCTGTTCCTCGACGCTGGCCAGCAGGACTCTGGCGTGCTGATGGAGGTGGCGCCGGCCGGCTCCAAGAAGCGTCACAAAGCCGACCCCATCGTGCTGCACGACTTGTTCTTCCGCATCGGCGGCGCGGCGGCCGGGCAGGTGGACACGGCCTTGCGCATCAATGCGCATGACACCCTGGTCGACCACACGTGGATCTGGCGCGCTGACCATGGCGAGGGTGTCGGCTGGACCAGCAACCCGTCCGCCCACGGCCTGTGGGTCAACGGCGAGGACGTGACCATCTATGGCCTTTTTGTCGAGCACTTCCAGAAGGAGCAGGTCGTCTGGCAGGGCAATGGCGGCCGCGTCTATTTCTACCAGTCTGAGATCCCCTATGACCCGCCCACGCAAGCCCAGTGGTCGAGTGCGACGGGCCGGGGCTTCGCGGCCTACAAGGTGGCCGACACGGTGACACGCCACGAGGCCTGGGGCCTGGGCGCCTACAGCGTCTTCCTGAAGCCCGACGTTGTGCTGGACCGCGCCTTCGAGGTGCCAAATCCAACAAAAGCGCCCGGCGTGCGCTTGCGCCACATGATCACCGTCTGCCTGGTGGACAAGGGCAGCATCGAGCGCGTCATCAACGACGCCGGTGACTCGGCGCGCTGTCAGGGCGGCAGCAATACGGCGACGCTGAAGGACTATCCCTGAGGTGTCGGCGTCGTCCGACAGTGCATCGCGCTGTCGGACACTGTTTGTCACATGCTGCCGACCTTAGCCTGGGCCCATCTCAAACCAAGGAGAGCGCCATGGGTGCCACCAAGATCATTGCCATCCTGCTGCTCGTCATCGGCGCGGCCAGCCTCGCGATGGGCGGCTTCAGCTACACCAAGGACAAGACCGTCGTGAAGCTCGGCTCGCTGGAGGTCTCGGCCAAGGAGAAGGAAACGGTCAATGTGCCGGTATGGCTGGGCGTGGGCGCCATCGCCATCGGCGGCTTGCTGCTGGTGTTCGGCAGCCGGCGATAAAAAACGGGCGCCCGAAGGCGCCCATGCTGATGCTGCCGAAGAGAAACGGTCAGCCCGCCTCTTTCGCGAGGCGCTCTTCGATGCGCGCCTTGACGGCCGGCAGCGCGGCGGGCAGGTGGAAGGCGAGTTGGGCGAACAGTTCGTCGTGCAGCTTCATCTCGGCCTGCCATTCGGCCGCGTCGATGCGGGTGACGGTGTCGAACTTCTCCGGCGAGAAGTCCAGGCCATCCCAGTTCAGGTCGGTGTAGCCGGGCGTCACGCCAAACACATGCTCCTGGCCGCCGCCAGTGCCTTCCAGGCGGTCCAGCATCCACTTCAGCACGCGCATGTTCTCGCCGTAGCCGGGCCAGACGAACTTGCCGTCGGCACCCTTGCGGAACCAGTTGACGCAGTAGATGGCGGGCAGCTTGGCACCGGTTTTCTTGCAGGTTGCTTCGAGCTTTTCGCCCAGCTCCAGCCAGTGCTGGAAGTAGTCGSYCATGTTGTAGCCSRYGAARGGCAGCATCGCGAACGGGTCGCGSCGCACSAYGCCYTGCTGGCCAGCGGCGGCGGCGGTCGTCTCGCTGCCCATGGTCGCGGCCATGTAGACGCCCTCTGTCCAGTCGCGGGCTTCGGTCACCAGCGGCACGGTGGTGGAGCGGCGGCCGCCGAAGATGAAGGCGTCGATGGCCACACCGGCGGGGTTGTCCCAGTTGGCGTCCAGCGCCGGGTTGTTGGTCGCCGCCACGGTGAAGCGGGCGTTCGGGTGAGCGGCCTTGGCGCCGGTTTCCTTGGCGATCGCGGGCGTCCAGTCCTTGCCCTGCCAGTCGATGGCGTGGGCGGGCGGTGCGTCCGTCATGCCTTCCCACCAGACGTCGCCGTCGTCGGTCAGCGCCACGTTCGTGAAGATCACGTCGCGCTCCAGGCTGTCCATGCAGTTGGGGTTGGTGTGCGAGTTGGTGCCCGGGGCGACGCCGAAATAGCCGGCCTCGGGGTTGATGGCGTAGAGCTTGCCGTCGGCGTGGGGCTTGATCCAGGCGATGTCGTCGCCGATGGTGGTGATCTTCCAGCCGTCGAAGGCGGCGGGCGGGATCAGCATGGCGAAGTTGGTCTTGCCGCAGGCGCTCGGGAAGGCGGCGGCGACGTGGTACTTCTTGCCCTGCGGGCTTTCCACGCCCAGCACCAGCATGTGCTCGGCCAGCCAGCCTTGGTCGCGGCCCATCGTGGACGCGATACGCAGCGCGAAGCACTTCTTGCCCAGCAGCGCGTTGCCGCCGTAACCCGACCCATAGCTCCAGATCTCGCGCGTTGCGGGGAAATGGACGATGTACTTGGTCTTGTTGCAGGGCCAGCTCACGTCAGCCTGGCCTTCTGCCAGCGGCGCGCCCACGGTGTGCACGCAAGGCACGAAGTCGCCATCCGTGCCCAGCAGCTCGATGACGGCGCGGCCCATGCGCGTCATGGTGCGCATGTTGACGGCGACATAGGGGCTGTCGCTCAGTTCCACGCCGATGTGGGCGATCGGACTGCCCAGCGGCCCCATGCTGAAGGGCACGACGTAAAGGGTGCGGCCACGCATGCAGCCTTTGAACAGCGCCTTGTCGCCGGTCTGCAGCAACTCCCGCATCTCGGCCGGGGCCATCCAGTTGTTGGTCGGGCCGGCGTCTTCCTTCTTCGGGGAGCAGATGAAGGTGCGGTCCTCGACGCGGGCGACGTCGCTCGGGTCGGAGTTGGCCAGGTAGCTGCCAGGGCGCAGCTCGGGGTTGAGTTTCTTGAAGGTACCGGCGGCGACGAGCTGATCGCACAGCCGCTGGTATTCGTCGGCGCTGCCGTCGCACCAATAGACGTCGGCGGCCTCCGTGAGCGCCGCGATCTCGGCCACCCAGGCAATCAGCCGGGCGTTTTTGACATAGGCGGGCAGGTTCAGCCGCAGCCCCTGCATGGCGGGTTGGTTCATGGCGAAAGCTCCAATCATGGGAATGTGTTTGGGGCAGCTGGCGAGCTGGCCCAAGCACACCGAACCTGAGGAGGTGGATTGTCGAATCCAATGTAATCACGCCGTAACCACCGGGATCGGTGGGGGTCATGCAAAACAGGAATAACACCATGCCAACGCGGCCGCGCAGCTCACGGCGGTGGCGAAGCGGGGCTAGGGTTTGCGCGAAGAGTGCGTGAAACTTGACGCAACTTCCTGGGTCGTCAGCCCTCGAGTCGCGTACCCAGCCGCCTCAGCACCAGCAACGCCACGGTGGCCGTCAAAGCAGCAAGACCGGCCAAGCCGACCAGGCCGAAGCGATCCGCCAGCGCCGCGAACAGCGGCGGGCCACTGACCGAGCCCAGGTTGCCCAGTTGCACCAGCACGCCGGAAGCGCGAGCCTGGTGGGCCGGGGTGGGGTTGAGCTGCGGGATCAATGTGGACGCCGCGCCGCCGCCCAGGCCGGCGCAGGTCAGTGCCAGCAGTGCCAGCGCCTCGGTGGGTGCGCCCATGAGCGCCGCTCCGGCCAGCGCCAGTGCCGCAGCGCCAAAAGCCAGGTACGCCAGGCGCACCAGCTTCAAGCCGCCCTCGAAGCGCCGCGCGGCCCATCCTGCCGCCAGCGTGCCCGCCGTGGCCATCAGCGGCAGCACCGTGTGAAAACCGCCCTGACCCTGGCCGCTGAAGCGCGGCACGAAGGTGATCAGCGCGATCGTCGGGAAGGCATAGAAGAAGAACGCCAGGCCGGGCAGCGCGGTGCGCAGGTCGGCATAGACCTCGCGGTGCAGGGCCAGCACACCGGCGCGCGCGCCCGCCATGACCGGCGCGGGCGCCGCACGGACGTCGGCCACCCACAGCCGCACCGCCAGCGCCGCCAGGGCCAGCAACATTGCATGCCCGGCGAGGGTCTCGCGCGGCGCCAGGCCCTGGGGCAGCAGGCGATCCAGCCCGGCCAGCACGGCGAAGGCCAGGCCCACCACCGTGGCCCACAGGCCCATCACGGCCGTACGGTGGGCAGGCGCACAGGCGTGGATCAGCAGCGTCGGCGTGGCTACCATGATGGCCAGATGGGCCGCGCCCTCGGGCACACGGCTGGCCCAGAACAGGCCGAAAGGCGGCAGCAACGCTTGCAGAGCCGACAGCAAGGCGCCGCCGCCCAGGCCGATCAGCAGCAGGCGGCGATAGCCCACCCGCGGCGCGAGCCAACCCGCCATGACGCCGCACAGCAGGCCCACCACGCCGACGGTCGACAGCAGCAAGCCCATGCCGGCGGGCGAGGCGTTGTAGACCGCCTGCAGCCGCGTGAACTCGATGGAAATCTTGGCGAACTGGCCGCCGGCCAGCACGCCGCAGGTGCACAGCAGCAGCACGATGGCCCAGCGGGTGCGGGCGGGGGTGTCGGTCATGAGGGGTGGTTGCGAAGAGCAGCTGCGATGTTGCCAGCTGTCATGAGAAGCACCTTGGCCGGCCGCACCAATTGAGCGGCAGCGTTCGCCCGGCCAGCGCAGATCCGCTACGGCACCGCGCGTCCGCTGTTCGGTCTGCAATGGCGAGCCGCCGCTCGCTGCGAGCGCCGGCGCTCAGCCGTGCCAGCGTTTGGCCGCCCGCCTCACCACTTCGGGCAACAGGTGGTTCTCGGCCTCGACGCGCCGCAGCCAGGATGCGTCGTTGCCAATGCCGTTGATCTCGCGGCGCATGTATTGCAGCGCGGCTTCCGCGTGCAGGTCACCGGCGTGGGTGTCCAGTTTGGTCAGCACATGGATCAGGTCGTCGCGCAGCACGCGGTGGTCACCGGTCTCGGGATCGACGAAGGTGCCGTCCAGGCCGAAGCGGCAGGCCTGGAAGCGGTTGAAGGTGTAGGGCAGGTAATCGTCTTCGCTGAGCTTGAACGGTTTCTCCACCGTGATCCAGCGCGCCAGGCACTGGATGAAGCCGGCCAGGGCCGCCGCCTTCTCGATGGTCAGCGGCGTGTCAAGCACGCGGACTTCGATGGTGCCGAACTCGGGCTTGGGGCGGATGTCCCAGTAGAAGTCCTTCATGCCCGAGACAACGCCGGTGCGGGTCATCTTGGCGAAGTAGGCCTCGAAGTCGGTCCAGGTTTGCACGAACGGCGCACGGCCCGACAGCGGGAAGGCGAAGACCGAGTTCAGGCGTGCCGAATCGAAGCCGGTGTCCTCGCCCTGCACAAACGGAGACGATGCCGCCAGCGCGATCAGGTGGGGGATGAAGCGGCTCATGCCGTGCAGCAGCACCAGGGCTTCGTCGGCGCTCGGGCAGCCGATATGCACGTGCTGGCCGAAGATGGTGAACTGCTTGGACAGGTAGCCGTACAGCGACGACAGCTCGTGAAAGCGCGGCGTCTCGAAGATGCGCTGGCGCTTCCAGTGCTGGAAGGGGTGGGTGCCGCCGCCGCACAGACTCACGTCCAGCTTTTCGGCACAGTCCACCAGCGCGTCGCGGATCTGGCCCAGCTCCGACAGCACCTGGCCGAAGCCCGTGCAGACGCCGGTGGCCAGCTCGATCATGCTGCTGGTGATCTCGGGCTTCACGTCGCCCGGGATGCTGCGCTTTTCCATCAGCCGCATCAGGTCACCCGAGACAGGCGCGAGGTCGTAGTCGTCGCTGTTGACGATCTGCAGTTCGAGCTCGACACCGAGGGTGAGCGGCTGCGATTTGGAGAAATCACCCAGGCTCATTCAACGGCCTCCTTGTTGCGTGGGACGCGCTTGGGCGCGGGCGGCAGTTCCCCGGCCAGGCGCAGCGCGAACTGCACGGCGATGGGGCCGATCAGCTCCAGCACGGCGATGCTGGCCAGGATGATGGGCACGGCGCCAGCGGCCAGTTCAGGCTCGGCGCGCATCAGCTCGCTGAGCATGACCAGGGCGGTCGCGGACAGCGGCGTCATCGTGATCGATAGCGCCAGGCCCTGGCGCCAACTGGCCTTGGCCATGGGCGCCAGCGCCACGATGGCCACGGTCTTGGCGATGAAGCGGGCTGCCAGCAGCGCCAGCGCGGCGAAGCCGCCGGCGACGAGGATCTTGGGCGACCAGGCCGAGCCGACGATGACGAAGAGCATCAGCACCAGCGCCCCGCCCGAGGTGCCGAAGTGACGCGGCCAGACCCAGGGCCGGTCGCTGGTGTTGCGCAGCAGCAGGCCCGCCAGCAGCGGCATCAGCAGCGTCGACACGCCGATGGCGCGCGCGGCGACGATGGCGAAGGCGACCAGGCCGAACAGCAGCAGCACGGCGCTCTCGTTGCGCAGGTCCAGTCGCCGCGCGACGAGGTAGACGGCGCCCGCCAGCAGCGCGGCCAGCCCCAGTGTCGTCAGCAGCGAGATCGCCAGGCCAGCGAGCGCCTGCGACAGGCTGCCGCCGTCGTCGGCCGCCCACCAGGTGCGCATCAGGATCAGCGCGACAACGGCGTACAGCGTGTTCAAGGCCGTCAGCAACGAAGCCCGCTGCGTGACTTGACCCGCAGCCCCCAATTCCATCGCGACGCGGCCGGACACGGCGGCGGGTGCCGGCATGGCCAGGATGGCGCAGGCGATGGCCGTCTGCCAACTGAGATCAAACAGGCGCAGTACGAAAGCCACCGCCAGTGCACTGAGCAGGGCTTCGGCCAGGCTGGTCAGCGCCAGGCCAGGGTTGCGGACCAGCCAGCGCAGGTGCACGCGGCTGCCGATCTCGAACAACAGCAGGCCCAGGGCCAGGTCGGTCACAGTCTGGGCCGCGCCGGCCAGCGGCATCGCAACGCCGTGGCCGAAGGCAGCGGCCACGCAGCCTGCCAATGTGTAGCCGACCACGCGCGGCAGCCGCGTCGTCGCGGCGATGAATTCGCCGGCCAGAGCGCCGGCCAGCAGCACGCCAACGACGAACATCAGCGCGCTGGACGGAGGAACGGCCAAGCCGGCCCAGACCCGCGCGCCGGTGTCTAGTGCATTCATAGGCTCTCCCTAAAAGTTTTGGCCGAAGCCTAGACGCACGGTCGGCGCGCCCTTGTAGGCCGACATGCCGAAAGCCTCCTGGACAATGGCCGCCATGCAAGTCGTCAGCGTGAACACCGCCCGCGTCGAACACTTTGTTGCGACCTCGGGCCAGGTACTGGATTCGGCCATTCGCAAGCGCCACTGCCAGGGGCCCGTCGATGTCCGGCCCCTGGGCCTGGACGGCGACGAGCAGGCCGACCTGAGCGTGCACGGCGGCTTGAGCAAGGCCGTCTATGCCTACCCCCAGGAGCACTACGCTTTCTGGCAGACGGTGCGCGGCCAGGCCAAGGTGGAAGGCGCGCTGCAGCCGGGGGATTGCGGCGAGAACCTGACGTTGACGGGCCTGCTGGAAAGCAGGGTCTGGATCGGCGATGTGCTGCGCTTCCCGGACTGCGAGCTCGTCGTGTCCGAGCCGCGCTACCCCTGCTTCAAGTTCAACGCGCACATGGGCTTCAACCAGGCCGCCAAGCTGATGGCGCAGAGCGGCTACTGCGGCTTCTATCTTGCCGTGAAGCGCGAGGGATCGATTGCGGCCGGCCAGGCCTTCGAGTTGATAGCAGGGCCACGCGAGGTCGGCATCGTCGAACTCTTCAAGGCAAAAATGAAGAAGAAGGGCTAATGCGGCGCCGGCTGCTGTTGGCCGTGGCAGGGTTGGCGCCCGTTGCCGCCTATGCCGGCCCGGTGCTGCAGGTCGGACCCAGGCGCGCCGTCAAGTCGCTGGCCGCCGCGGCCCGCCAAGCGCGTGACGGCATACTCGTCGAGGTCGATGCGGGCGAGTACGTGGCCGATGTSGCCACTTGGCCCCAGCACGGGCTGACGCTGCGTGCCGTCGGCGGCCGCGTGAAGCTGGTCGCGGCCGGCGCCCACGCGCAGGGCAAGGGCCTGTTCGTGACGACCGGCCGGCGCCAGCGCATCGAAGGCTTCGATTTCACCGGCGCCGCGGTGCCCGATCGCAACGGCGCCGGCATCCGCGTCGAGGCCGGTTCACTGACGCTGGTGGACTGCACCTTCAGCGACAACGAGAACGGCGTGCTGACCGCCAACGATGAGGCCATCGAGCTCGACATCGCCGACTGCGACTTCGGCCCCATCCTGCCGCGCGAGGGCAAGACGCACAACCTCTACGTCGGCGCCATCAAGCGCCTGGCCGTGACCGGCAGCTACTTCCACCACGGCCTGCACGGCCATCTGCTGAAGAGCCGCGCGGCCCTCAACCACATCCTCTACAACCGCCTGTCCGACGAGATCGGTGGCCGCGCGAGCTATGAGCTGGAGTTCCCCAATGGCGGCGTTGCCGTCGTCATGGGCAACCTCATCATGCAGAGCTCGATGACGGAGAACCCGCACGTCATTTCCTTCGGCGTCGAGGGTGCGAAATGGGAGAAGCAGGCCCTCTACCTCGTCAACAACACGCTGGTGGACCAACTGCCCAGCGGCGGCATCTGGTTGCGCGTGACGCCGCCGCAGGCCGAGGTCGTGCTGGCCAACAACCTGCTCGTCGGCGGCCCCCAGCTCGCGGCCGAGGGGCATTGGACGCGGCGCGCCAACTTCCACGCCGACTGGGATGAGTTCGTGCGCGCGGCGCGCGACGACTACCGGCTCAAGCCCGATTCGTCACTGCGCGGCAAGGCTGCCGACGCGGGCGAGGGGGGCGGCATGAAGCTCGCGCCTTCGCGCGAGTACCGCCATCCTCACACCAGCCAGGCCCTCAACGGGCCGGCGCGCCACCCCGGCGCTTTCCAGTCCTGAGGGCGTTGAAGCCGGCCGTCAGGTCATTGGCGTCGTCGCAGCTCGGCACCGGCGCGCCGCCATATCGGCGGCGTATGGGTCAGGCGCGCTTCAGCACCGGGTAGTCCGTGTAGCCCTCGGCACCGCCGCCGTAGAAAGTCTCCTTCTGCGGCGCGGCCCAGGGCAGGTCGCCGCGGATGCGCTCGACGAGGTCGGGGTTGGCGATGAAGGGCCGGCCAATGGCCACCGCGTCCGCCTTGCCGCTGGCGACGGCGTCCAGGGCCATGGTGCGGTCGTAGCCGTTGTTGGCGATATAGGGGCCGTTGAAGCGGCGGCGCAGCTCGGCGTAATCGAAAGGTGCGACGTCGCGTGCGCCGCCGGTGGCGCCTTCCACCACCTCCAGGAAGGCCAGCTTCAGCGGCGCGAGCTGGTTGGCCACGTAGTTGAAGAGAGCCTGCGGATTGCTGTCCTGGCCGATGTCGTTGCTCGGCGTGACCGGGCTCAGGCGCAGCGCCGTGCGGCCGGCGCCGATGGTGCCGGCCACCGCCGTCATGACCTCGATCAGCAGGCGGGCGCGGTTCTCGATGGAGCCGCCGTATTCATCGTTGCGGTCGTTGGCGCTGTCACGCAGGAACTGGTCGAGCAGATAGCCGTTGGCGCCGTGGACCTCGACGCCGTCAAAGCCGGCGGCGATGGCGTTCTTGGCGGCCTGCACATAGTCAGCGATCAGCTGCGGGATCTCATGCGTGGCCAGGGCTCGCGGCGCGTCGGTGGGCACCAGTTCGCCATAGGCCGCATAGGTCTTGGTCTTGGCGGCGCGGTTGGTGGACGACACCGGCTGCTGGCCGCCAGGCTGCAGGCTGTTCACCGAGATGCGGCCCACATGCCAGAGCTGCACGACGATCTTGCCGCCTTCGGCATGCACCGCGTCCGTCACCTGCTTCCAGGCGGCGATCTGCTCGGGCGTGTGGATGCCCGGCGTGTCGAAATAGCCCTGGCCATCGGGGCGGATCTGGGTCGCCTCGGTGATCAGCAGGCCGGCGCCGGCGCGCTGGCGGTAGTACTCGACATGCAGGTCGTGCGGGGTCTGGCGGGTGGCGCGGTTGCGCGTCAGCGGCGCCATGACGACGCGGTTTGCAAGCTGGATGTCGCCGAAGCGGATGGGGTCGAAAAGGGTAGGCATGGCGGTGAAATAGGGCCGGTAAGGATGGTTGCAAGTCTGGCCGGGGCCGACTTTCCCCGTCCCGGTGGGGTTGATGGCGGATGTGTTAGCGACAATCGCGCCATGCTCGCCTACCGCCACGCCTTCCATGCCGGCAACCATGCCGACGTCCTCAAGCACCTCGTGCTGACGCGCGTGCTGCGCTACATGGCTGAGAAAGACAAGCCCTACACGCTGATCGACACCCATGCAGGCGCCGGTGGCTACTCGGTCGAAGGCCGCTATGCGCAGAAGAAGGGTGAGTACGCCGAAGGCGTCGTCAAGCTCTACGACCGCAAGGACCTGCCCGCACCGCTGGCCGACTACCTCGACCTGGTGCGCGCCTTCAACCCCGGCGGCCAGCTGCGCCAGTACCCGGGCTCGCCGGCCATCGCCAACATGCTGATGCGCGAGACCGACCGGCTGCGCGTCTACGAGCTGCACTCGACCGACCACCGCATCCTGGCCAGCTACCTCGACGGCCGCGCGCAGACGCAGGTGCGCGACACCGACGGCTTTGCCGCCATCAAGGCCGAGCTGCCCTCGCCCACCCGCCGCGCCGCGTTGCTGATGGACCCGTCCTACGAGATCAAGAGCGACTACGGCAAGGTGCTTTCGGCGTTGCGCGAGGCGCTGGAGCGGGCCGCCGACACGGTCATCATGATCTGGTACCCGCAGCTGCAGCTGCTCGAATCGAGCCAGCTCGCGGCGCGCCTGAAGGGCAGCGCCGACGCCGCCGCCAAGAAGGGTTGGCTGCATGTGCGGCTGACCGTGGCCGAACCCGCCGACCGCCCGGACGGCAAAGGCCTGGGCATGCTGGGCAGCGGCATGTTCATCGCCAACCCGCCGTTCACGCTGCACGACGAACTGGCCGAATGCCTGCCGGTGCTCGTCGAGCGACTGGGCCAGTACGACGGCGCGAACTACGTGCTGGAACAGAAAGTGGCATGAGCGCCGCGCCGGGCCGCCCCAAGCAAGCTCGCTCCCGCCTGGCGGGACAGGCCGTAGGCCGAAGGGTGCACCAATGACGACGGAGTCAAAACCCGTCACGATGGAGCAGATCGCCGCTCTGGCCGGCGTCTCCACGATCACGGTTTCGCGCGCGCTGCGCGACAGCCCCTCGGTCACGCCGGCCACGCGCGAGCGCATCAAGACGCTGGCGGAAGCCGCCGGCTACCGCTTCAACCACCATGCGCGCAACCTGCGGCTGCGCCGCAGCCACATGGTCGCCGTCATGCTGGAGATGCAGCCCGACACCGACCGCCCGATGACCGATGCCTACCCGCTGCAGCTGCTCGGCGGCATCACCCAGGAGCTGACCTCGCGCGGCTACAGCGTGCTGCTGTCGGCCCTGCAAAGCCCCGGCCAGGGCATGGCGGCGTCCGCCGACGGCCTCATCCTGCTGGGCCAGGGCGCCAACGGCTCGGCGGTGAAGTCGGCTGCGGCGATGGGCCTGCCGATGGTGGTGTGGGGCGCCGAGCATGGCCGCGGCGACTCGGTCGTGGTCGGCGGCGACAACGCCCATGGCGGCGCTTGTGCGGCCGAGCGCCTCATCACACTGCAGCGGCGCGAGCTGCTCTTCCTCGGTGACGTGCGCCATGCCGAGATCCGCGACCGCCAGCAGGGCTTCGCCAAGGCGCTGAAGAAGGCCGGCCTCAAGACCCAGACGTTGACGCCGGCGGCCTTCACCTTCGGCGCCGGCTTCACGGCCGTGCAGGCCCATCTCGCCAACCTGGGTCGAGGCGGCAAGGCGCCCGACGGTCTGTTCGCCGCCAGCGACCTGCTCGCCATGGGCGCTGTGCGCGCCTTCACCGACGCCGGCCTGGCTGTGCCTGATGCGGTCTCGGTGATCGGCTATGACGACTCGCCCGCCGCCCAGAGCTTTGCGCCGCCGCTGACCAGCGTGCGCCAGGACTGGCATCACGGCGGCGTGCTGCTGGCGCGCAAGGTGCTGGACCTGATCGGCGGCCAGGCCGCCGCCAGCGAGATCATGCCGACCGAACTGGTCGTTAGAGCGACCTAACCGCCCGCCTGGGCCACGTCCGCCTCGGCCTCAGGCCACAGTGCCGGGAAATAAAAACGCAGCGCGTGCAGCGGCAGGCCGAAGCGCACGCGGCCTTGCGGGCTGTCGCTGGCCAGCAGACCGCGCCTGAGCAGCGCGGTGAGAAGGCTCACGGCGGTGCGGTCGCCCAGGCCGGTCATGCGCTTGAATTCGCCACGCTCCAGCGCGGTGCCGCTCAGGAAAAGATAGTGCAGCGGCCGCAGCGCTTCGATGCGGACGCCGCTCTTCAGCGAGGTCTGCTCGAAGTTGAGGCAGGCGGCCATGCGGCCCTCCATGGCCGACAGTTGCAGCAGCCCGGACATGAAGCGCACCTGATCCAGGCAGGTGTCCAGCACATAGGCAATCCAGTCCACCAGGGCTGACTCGCTGAGGTTGCCTCGGCCATCCAGGTCGCCCCGGCGCGGCTCGTCAGCGGCGGCAATCAGGCCGTAGTAGCGGTCCACGCTGCGCGCGAAGCCCCGCAACGGGGACCACAGGCCCCGCGTGTAGCCCAGGGCGCCCAGCGCCAGGTGGGTGTGCAGACGCATGACACGGCCATTGCCGTCGATGAAAGGGTGGATCCAGCCGAGCCTCTGATGCGCTGCCGCCAACGCCACCAGCGTGGCTTCGCCGCGGCGCACGCCGGCATAGACCTCGCCCCAGCGCTCGATCAGGCCGGTCAAGCTGGCGGCTGCCGGCGCCACATGGCGGCCCACCTGCACCTCGCGGCTGCGCAACTGGCCGGGGATGATGGCCTCGCCTTCGTCGGTGTGCAGGTCGGACTCGGGCAGGCGGGCAAACAGCTCGCGGTGCAGCTCGCATAGCGTGGCCGGCGCATAGAGCGAGCGCAAGCCGTCATCACCTTTGAAGCGCGGCTCCAGCGCGGCTTCGGCGTCGATATGGGCAAGTGCCAGACGCTGCCGGGCGGCCAGCTTGGCGTCGGCCGAGAAGTCGTGCTTGAGTGCCTGCTCCAGCTCCAGCGGCCGGGTGTGCTGGCCCTCGATGCGGTTCGAGTAGTAGGAATTCATGGCCCGCAGCAGGCCGCGAAGTTCGTCGGGCGCCGGCTGGCCGGCCATGGCAAGAGCTGCGCTGCTCAGGTCATGTGCCTGGGCAAGGAGAGGTTCCAGCTGCGCCTGGCGGGGAAGCAGCGGCTCAAACTGATGCGGGGAGCTGTAGAGGGTGGCGGGCAAAATTGCGCACTTCAATGGCGACGTAATTCATTGAATTACATCACTATTTAATATCTTGCGCGCAGTTTATTGCGAGCTTGACTGCCAGTCAATCCAGCACCACCTCCGTCCTCACCACCCCTGCCCGCTCCGCACTCGCCGAAAGYGCCAGCCGCGTCCCCACCGGCGCGCGCACCACCCACTCCGCCACTGCGCGGTCGCCCGTGGGCTGCTTGTTGAACAGGAAGGCCAACTGGCTCTGCTTGGGCGCGTGGCCTTCGAGCTGCGGGCCTTCCATGCGCTCCTTGCCGTTGACGAGGCTGATGGCCGGGTCGCCGCTGGGCATGTGGATCTCGAACATGACGCCGCGCACCGCCTTGCGCTCCAGGGCCCGCTGCGTCACATAGGCCGGCAGATAGCCGGCGTTGGCCACGGCCATGCGCACCCGCCACATGTCGGGACCGAGTGCTCGCACCTCGGTGCGGATCAGCTCCAGCTTGGGCAGGCTCATGGCGATCTGCGTCATCCAGGCCGGAAAGCGCGCCGCCTCGCGCTCGCGCAGGGCCGGCGGCGGGTTGCGCCAATAGTTCATCTTGTCCCAGCCGCCGATCTCCACGGAACCCAGCTGCGGATGCTGGAAGGGCGTCCATTCGACATGGGCCTTGCCGCCGCATTGCTCGTCGCTCCACTTCAGCAGCTTGACGTCGTCCTCCACCGGATGCTGTCGGTACCAGTCGATGAACTTCTTGACCTCGAGGCCGGCCTCCTTGCTTGGCGACCACAGCTCGACGACCCAGAACAGCGCGCCCAGGTGCTCGTAGACCCAGTCCTGGGTGCCGGTGATGACGTCCTTGGGGTGGTAGCGGAAATCCTCGTAGATGCTGACGGCGGGGTAGCCCGTGTGCTTCTCGCCCAGGGCCGAGAAGTTCTGGAACAACCACAGGTCCTCGGGCGTCATGTCGTTGTCGCTGCGGGTGCCGCAGGGGCGCAGGATGACGCCGCTGTGGGTGTGATAGCTGATGGCCGCGCCGATGTTGGGATGCTGGGTGATGAAGTCCACCATGGCCCGCACCTCGGGCTCGCTGGTCGGGTAGGGGCCGGCACCGAGCTGTTGGAACTCCTGGCGCCATTCGCCGGGGAAGTTGCGGTTCAGGTCCAGGCCTTCGCGGTCGGCGTTGACCTTGACCGTCAGCCCGTCGTGGTTCTTGATGAAGCCCTCGGGGATGAGGCGGTAGTACTCACCGCCCTGCTCGCCGGGCTCGCGCGCCACCATCAGCCGCGGGTCGCCCGCGTGCTTCTTGTAGCCGCCATGGGGGTCCGGCACGCGCATGGTCAGGATGCGGCCGTCGCCATCGACGTCCTCGATGGTCAGGCCGTCGACGGCTTCCTCGGTGTAGGGGTAGGGCCGCGTCGAGCTGCGAATATGGCGCGGCCGGTCGGCCAGGGCCAGCTCGGCACCGTCGGGGTTCAGGCGCGGCACGATGTAGAGGGTGCGCGTGTCCAGCAGGCGGTTGATCTGCTGGGCCTCGGCCGACGTGCCGCCGTGCTCCTTCAGCAGGTGGTGCACGTAGTAGAGGCAGGTCGTCGACGCGGTCAGTTCGGCCGCGTGGATATTGCCGTCGATCCACATCGCCGGCTTGTCGATGTCCATGCCGCTGGCGAGATTCGTGACGACGATGACCCAGATGTCGCGGCCCTCGTAGCTCTTGCCGATCGAGCGCACCGACACCAGGTTGGGGCGGGCTTCGGCGTAGGCGAACAGCAGGGCCGTCAGCTCGTCGTAGCGGTAGAAGTGGTCGAAGCGCGGGTTGGGCAGTGGAGTGGGCATGGCGGCGTCTGTCTTTATGTGACCCCAAGAACTAGGGGCTCTGGAATGCGGCGGATTGTCTGAAGCCGACCCGTGCAGGCGCCCAAGGGTTTGCCCGCGGGGTTGCCCGCGCCGGCTCAGGTGCTGTTGCGGACTGCGTCGGCGAGGCGAACACATCGAATGCGACATTCGCATAGGTAGTTATCCGAAACGGGGATTTGGCGAGCGCCTGTAAATAGTGCCATTGAAGTATCTGGCGCGCTCCAAATAATAAAAAGACCTTCTGCACAGATGTGCGAGGGGATTTCAAAACCTAAGCAAAGGAACTTCCAATGAAGCGCAATGAATCGAACAAGCCACTGGTCAACGTCGTGCCGCTCGAGGCCAAGACCGAAGCCGCCGGTTCCGAAAAGGGTCAGCAACTGGTGCCGGCGCTGGTCGGCATCATGTGGATTATTGCGCTGTCCTGAACGCGCTTTGGCAGATGAGAATCAATAGTCAATAGTTCGCTCTTGACAATTGATCCGCCTGCCAATATCCCATCTGCGACCGGGGCCCGATTGCCCCGCCCCGGTCGTTTTTCAAAATTCCCGTTTCAGGACTCCAGCGTGCAATACCGCAGGCCGATAATCCGCGCAGTTTTGACTTTCCCGCCAGGTATGAAAGCTTTCTTGTCGGCTGCGCTGACCGTGATTCGTCGTCTCCTTGCACTGATTGGCTGGTCGTTCAGTAATGCCCGCCCGAGTCCTGTCCACTACGACTGGTTCACGCCGGACGAGGTTGCCGGCTACGACGCCGGGCGGCCTGCGACGCCAGCGCAGCGCGTTGACGACCAGACCTGGAGCGACCTGCACGTCGATGACTTCATCCGTGCCACCTGCCGCGAACACAGCATCCTGGCCAGGCAATACCTGTACCGGCAACTGCGGCAGGGGCGCGTTGCCGCAGGCGACAAGTCCATCTACGACGACCGCGGCGTCGTCGCCGGCGAGACGGCCTCTTTGAAGGCCGCGGCAGACCCGTGGATCCAGAACCTGCGCCTCATATCCCAGGACCTGACGCCCTTCCTGTACCGCGGCCAGCGCCCCGTGCTGCCCGCCTGGTCTGCCCGTCTGTGGCTGATGCCATGGGCATTCACCGCCCTGCTGGCGCTGCTCTGGACGGCGCCCGGCGGCTATCTGGCCGTGCTGCTGGTGCTGTACCTTTGCGTCGTCGCGTTCGTCCAGATCCGCCTGTACCGGCCACTCAAGGCCTGGCAGACGCTGCGCCAGGCGCTGTGGGGCATCCTCGACGCCAGCCGTGGCGTCGCCGCCCTGCAGCGCCAGCACGGCCATCGGCTGCTCCATGAGCTGGCTGAAGTTGACGCCATTGCCAAGGCGCTGCAGGGCAGGATCCAGCTCACCTGGTACGAGCGCATGGCGGGGGTTGCCGAATACGCCAACCTGCTGTTCCTGTATGAATACGCCCGCTTTGGCAAGGCGGTGGGCACGCTGGAGTCGCTGATTCCCGACCTGCAGCGCGTCTATGAGGCGGTGGCGCGGTTCGAAGGCGGGCTGGCGCTGCTGGCGCATCTCGAGTCCGGCGGCACGCATTGCGGCGCGGAATTTGCCGATGGCCGCGCGATCACCCTCGAACGCTTGGTGCACCCGCTCGTGAAGCATCCCCTGCCGCTCACGCTGTCGATCCCGGATGGCCGGGGCGCATTCATCTCGGGGCAGAACGGCGCCGGCAAAAGCACGCTGCTGCGCGCCGTGGGCCTCAGCTTACTCACCGCACGCGCTTTCGGTTGCTGTTACGCCGCGGCGGCGTGCGTGCCCTTTGCGGTCGTGCGCACCAGCATCGGTCACGACGATTCGATCAGCGCATCCGAAAGCCTGTACATGGCGGAAATGCGGCGCGCCCGGGAACTGCTGGACCACTCACGCACCAATCCATCGACGATCTTTCTGATCGACGAGTTATTCCGTGGCACGAACAATATTGAATCCGTGTCGGCCGGCGCCGCCGTCATCGCCGAACTCGGTCGCCGGCATCTCGTATTTGTCACATCCCACAATCTCGTGTTGGCGCCGTTGCTGAGTCGGCTACTTATACCCATGAATCTACAGTTCACGGCGCCAGAAAAAAACAGTTTGGAAATACGCCTCGGCGTGATGACGGAAACCAATGGCATCGACATGATGCGCCAGTATGGCCTGCCGCAATCGGCCATCGACGAGGCGCTGAGGGTTTTTAGCTGGTTTTCCGCCTACACGATCCAACCCACGACTTTTCCGCAGATCGACTGACGTCAATCTCCGGCAACTGAGCACCGCCGCCGTGCGGGCCACGAATTCAAAGGGAGCACACATGAATACCGAAGAATTTTCCGCCCTTCTCAACGCTGAACCGCGGCGCCGTGTCATCGACCACCGGGAGAGTTTCGAGCGCTTCGTCAGCCAGCTCGACATCCGTGCCTTGCTGACCCGTGAGCTGAAGGCCGCGCTGGCCGACTACCGCCGCCCGCCGCCCACCGTGGCCGACTCGACGCTGCGCTTGCAGGTGTGGGATTCGCTGGCACTCGACCTGACCATCACCCAGGCGAAGGACTACCCAGCCGTGGTCTGCACACATCAGGACGTGCTGCAGTACTTCTATTCCGGCTGCGATTTTCGGCACTACCGCCTGCAGGGCTTCCAGCCGGACGCGTTCAACCCCGAGGCGCGCGCGACGCTCAACGAGGAAGGGCATTTCGGCGCAGGGGATGTCATGGCCATCGACGGTCGGGCCGACCTGTACGCGCTGAAGTCGCCCGAGCCCATCATCTTCGTCTCGCTGGCTGAGTTCACTTTCGAAGGCGTGCACTACAAGTTCGACCTGCAGACGGGCAAGCCCTTCACCAGCTTCTTCACCTACCCGCCGTCGACGTCAATGCAACTGGTGGCCAAGTTCCTCGGCTACTACGGCGATGCCAACTGCATCGATCCCTTGAGGTCGCTGCTCGGCCATCAGCTGGACAACATCAAGTGGGAGGCTGCCGTGGCGCTGTCATGCCTTGACCGCCAGGCCGGCATCGACGC
The DNA here is from genome assembly GCF_054049335.1 of Roseateles sp. P5_E1. Classification (NCBI taxonomy): domain Bacteria; kingdom Pseudomonadati; phylum Pseudomonadota; class Betaproteobacteria; order Burkholderiales; family Sphaerotilaceae; genus Roseateles; species Roseateles sp. P5_E1. Next base: position 150,271 of record NZ_JBFUMN010000006.1, on the reverse strand, counting down.
GATGAAGGTACTCGCCGGTTCGGCGAACAAGCCGCTGTCCAACGCAGCCCGCCAAACCCTGATGCAAAGCGCCTGAGGAGCCGATCATGCCCATCGTCAAGAAATCTTCCACGACCGAATCCATCACGTTCAAGGACTTCATCGAGTTCGCCAAGAACGGCGTCGACGTCACCACCCAGGACGGCCTGTGGGAGCTGAGCGACTGCTTCGCGATGCTGGGCAATGATCGCGACTTCCTGTCGAACTTCTACATCGACTACATCAAGGGCAACGCCCGCAAGGACATCTACGCCATCGTCATCTCGCAGGCGATCGTCATGTACCGCTGCGACACCTTCTACGTGCGCGCCAACTTCTGGCTGCCGGAAGACCAATGCACCGCTGAGGAGGCCAAGCTGTTCGCCTACGACCAGCCGCACGATCACAACTTCGACCTGCTGTCGCTCGCCTACTGCGGTGATGGCTACCTTTCCGACGATTACCAGTACGACTATGAGAAGGCGGTGGGCTACATCGGTGAAGAGGTCGAGCTGACGCCGCTTGGCACGCACAAGCACGAGGTAGGCGACGTTCTCATGTATCTGTGCAACAAGGACATTCACGTCCAGAACTTCCCCGCGACGCCCTCTATCACGTTGAATGTGATCCCCACGGTGAACCAGAATGGCTTGCGCGACCAGTACTTCTTCGAGATCCCGCAGAAGCTGGGAACGCGGGGCATCATCCGCTCCCGAGCACCCAACATCGTGGAGCAGCGCCGCCGCCTTTTCGACATGGCCAAGCATCTGGCCAACGATGAGATGATGGGCATCTTCGTCGACATCGCCAAGACCCATCTGGACCCGCGCACCCGGTACGAGGCCGCGCGTGTCCTCGCCGAAACCTCGCCCACGGCGCATCGCGACGTTCTGCTCGCGCTGCGCGACGACACGGCGCCCATCGTGAAGCATCACGTCCAACAGTACATCTGACCGGCCGGCGCGGGAGCCTCGCAGATGATCACTTCTCGCAAGCCAGGCAGCCGCGCAGTGGCGGTCGAGTCCTCCGGGCCGATCCGCCTGGTCAAGGCCGTTGGCGAAGCCCACCAGTACTCGGCCGTCATGCTCTTTCCGATCGAGACGCGCTGCGACTCCGGCGTGGCGCATGTGCTGGAACATGTGCTCTCGGTCTCGCCGGATTCCCGGGGGCGGTCGATGCGGGCCCTGGGTAGTGACTTCCCGGATCTGAGCCTCAACGCGCTCACCGAGTGCGATCGGCTCGTCTTCTACGCCACCTGCGTGACGGAGGCTTCGTTGCATGCTGCGGTCGATTGGCTGGTGAGCCTGCCTCAGGTCCCGATCACGCAGGAGTTCGTCGAGCAGGAATGCTTCCGCCTCGTCGCGCGGGAACGATCGGATGGACCGATGGCCTCGGGCGTGGTCTACAACGAGATGAAGTCGACCTTCTACACGGAGCGGCGGCAGATCGGACTGGCGACTTCCGAACAGGTCGCCAATGGATCCCACGGCCATGAGCCAGGAGGCGACCCGGAACTCCTGCGGCATGTCACGGTGGAGCACGTCCGCGCATTCGCAGCCGAATTCGTCACCCACGACAATGCCTGCCTGTTGATCCAGGCTGACGACGCGGCCCTGGCGGGGGTCGACCGCTTGATTGCCGCGCTGCCCAAGCGGCCCCTTGGGCCACGCCCGCCAGCAGCGGCGCGCCGCACGCGGCGTGATCCCGGCACCCATCTGTTTCCTGGCAATGAGGGCCTTCACTATCACCGCTACAGCTGGCAGCTCGGCAACGCGCTCGACGCCAAGGCTGCATGCCTGGCCTGGGCTGTGGATGGCGCACTGAAAGCGTTTGCCCCTGTTTTCGCGCAAGTCGCGGAGCGGCTTGGCGGCGAGTACTTGCCGGACCTGAGCGGGGTCGCCCGCGTGGGTGCGGATCAGACGCTGTGGTTGACTTTCAAGTCGACCTGCGTCGGCGTCGACCATCGGCCGCTGCTGCGGCCTGTGATGCAGAAATACCTGGTCGACTACCTCGCCACCACGCCCATGCGATCAGAGTTGGCGGCCGGAGAACTCAATGTCCGGGAGCACTATCTCGCCTTCGAGCGCAGCACGCCTGCCGGCCTGCTGATGTTGTGCGACTACCTGCTCTACGCCGATCTGCCGAAGTTCAACCGCCTGCTCGACGAGCTTGCGCTTGCGCGTCAGGCGTTGAGCGACCCCGTGGCGCTGGCGGCAGAGGCGTCCGCAGCGCTAGCCTGTGAGATCGGCAATGTGGTGGTCGCGCCCGCCAGGCGCCCGTTTGCTGACGTCGCGGCGCGGGAGCGCCGCGTCGTCGAGCGGTTGAGCCGCCGTGCGACGGCGTGGAATCGAGGCCCGTCGAGCCGCCCCGACACGCGGGCGCCAACCCCGCGCAGGGCCGCGCAGTCCCGGTCCGCCCCGCCCGAACGCGCGCATGCCAAGCTCACCACCCATGGTGTCGCCTACCTCCATCGCGTGTTCAACATTTCGACCGCCGATGTGGAGTTGCTGCCGCTGTTGCTGCTGGCATTTCAGGTCATCGAGAACGCTGCACAGACGCCGCCGCAGGTGTCCTTACAGTGTTCCCCTTTCTCGCAATGGAGCGGCCCAGACGCTACCGGTCTCTTTCTGTCGATCCGCATGAAGTGGCTTCGCAGCCCCGTCCCCGAGCCTTGGGAACTTGATCCCGAGGCCTTGCTGACGGATACCCTGGAGAAGATCGCCAGGCATGTGGCCCTGACCCAGACGCATGTGCTTCGGCTGAGAGCTGCCATTTGCGAAAACGCGCTGGGCGTCCTGCTGGCGCAGGCGGGATCTCACCTGTCCGAAGCGGCTCGCATCACGGCGCTGTGGAGCGGTTTCCCGCAGGTGGAGCTCCTCTCGAGCCATGCCACGCACACCGACATTGCAGGCCTGTCCAGCGGCGTGTCCCGGTTGCTCGCCCAGATACTTGCGTCGCCCAGCGTGTCCTTTCTGCTCGGCGATGGCACGGACGGTCCCGAGACCTTGCACAGGCTGCGCGTGGAAACCGCGCAGCCCCGCTGGCGTGTCCGCCGCACGCTGACGAAAGCGCCCGTCCGGCAGTGCAACGAAGCGGCGGCCGTCGCAGGCGCGCCCGGCATGCCATCGGTCATCGTGAAGTACCCCACCGATGCGCTCGGCAGTGAGGAACTGGCGGCCCTCTGTCTGATGGCCGAGGCCCTGGATGCCACGTGCATGACACCAGTCTTCCGGGACGATCTGGGCGCCTATGGCAGCTTCTTCGGGCGCGACGCAACCGTCAACCAGCTTTTCTTCGGCGTCTACCAGGCGCCATCCATCGACCGATGTGTTGAGCAGCTGTCTCGGTTTGGCGAGGCCGCAGCGGGTCTCGACCTGTCGCTGCTGGACCATCAGACATTGCGCATCAAGGCGCTGATGCGATTCGGCCTGGGCGAATCTGCCCTCAACAGGCTGGTGCTGGAGGCTTACGACCTGTGCCTGGGACGCAGCGAACGCGAACTGGCAATTGCCGCGCAAATCCGGCTGATGCCGCTGGAGCGCGCCCAAGCCATTGCCGCAGTGTTCTTCGCTTCGGCGACGCCCGTGATCTCATTGGCCTGCGATTCGCCGGACAAAGTGCCCTCCACACTGGCGGGCAGGTCAGTGAACGCATTGGCACTGATGCCATCCTGACCCCGTGACGGGTCGGCAGCCGTCTACTGGCCTTTGAAGAGGGCCTGGAACTGACGCGATACCGGCAGCTTTTCGTCGCGGCCGCGCAGGGTCAGGACCATGCTGCCTTCGTCTACGCGGATGGCGCGTGCGATGCAGCGGCTGTTGACGAGCACCGAGCGGTGGATCTGCCAGAACTGGTCCGGGTCGAACTGCGCCAGCAGCTCGCGCAGCGGCGTCCGGATGAGGGCGTCGCCGCTCTGATGGACAACGCGGGTATAGCGCTGGTCGGCCTCGAAATAGATGATCTCGTCCGGGGGGATCAGCAACACTTCGCGGCCGACGCTGGCCTGGATGGGGCGCATGGCCGGTCGGGCCTGGGGCAGGCTGGCCAAGAGGCGCTGCAAAGCCGTCGTGTCGGAGGCGGGCTGGGTCAGCCGCGCGCGCAACCGTGTCAGGGTCTGAGCCAGGCGTTCGTCGTCGACGGGCTTGAGCACATAGTCGACAGCACCGGCATCGAAGGCCGCCAGCGCCTGATCGTCATAGGCCGTCACGAAGACGATCAGCGGCGGCGCGGCGAGTGCCGACAGACGTCGCGCCACTTCAAGGCCCGTGAGGCCGGGCATGCGGATGTCGAGGAAGCCGATGGCGGGTTCATGGGCCAGGCAGTCGTCCCAGGCCTCGGTGCCATTGGTGCTGGCGGCGACGATTTTCAATTCGGGCCAGAGGCGGGCCAGGGCGGCACGCAGTTGCTCGCGCGGGGCCTCCTCGTCGTCGGAGATCAGGGCGGTGATGGGAGTCACAGGGTCAGGGTGGTCGTGCAGCCGGGATGCGCATCGGACAGGGTCAGCGAGGCGTCGGGAAATGCGTCGGCCAAGCGGCGGCGCGTGTTGGACAGGCCGACACCCTCGGTCCAGCCGGACGCGAGGCCGGGGCCGTCGTCGCTGATCGTCAGCACGAGGCGACCGGCCTCCTGGCGGGCGGTGACCTCGAGGTGGCCGCCGCGCAGCTGCGGTTCGATGCCGTGCGCAATGGCGTTCTCCACCAGGGTCAGCAAGACGCCTGGCGGCAGGGCGGTGTCCAGACCGGTCTGCACATCGATGTTGAAGCTCAGGCGCGCGCCCAGTCTGGCCTGCATGACGGCCAGATAGCGGCGCACCATCTCCATCTCTTCGGCCAGCGGCTGCAACTCGCGCTCGAACATCGGCAGCGTCGAGCGCAGATAGGCCGTGAAATCGCGCAACAGCGGCGCGGCGCGTGCGTCGCCCGTGTCGACCCAATGCTGCAGGGAAGCCAGCGTATTGAACAGGAAGTGCGGTTGGATCTGGGCGGCGGCCAGACGGGTCTGTAAGCGCAGCGCGGTGTCCTGTTCGGCCAGCTCACGCAGCCGCGCCTCGATCTGATCGACACGGTAGACCGTCAGCACCCACCAGGCCGACAGGATGGCCGTCATTAGCACCAAGGCCAGCAGCGCATACAGGACGAAGAAATCGTGATAGCCCGCCTTTGCCAGGCCGACGAAGGCCACCGACACCACGGTGGCCGTGACGTAGCAGGCGATGTTGAGCCGGCGGCGGCTCGGGTCATGCCAGAGTGAACGCGCCACGGAGAGCGCCATGGCTGCGGACGCCAGAGACAGGAACCAGGTCAGAGGCTGCGCGCCCTGGGACATCTGGTGTGTGAACGCGGCCAGCAGCAGCACGACGTTGACGATGACGTACTGGTCGATGCCCGCTGGCCAAGGCTGCATGCCTGCGCGCGCCATTTCCTCGGGCGTGAAGACGCGCCTCGGCTTGAGGGCGAACCACTGGTGACGGTGCCGGGCGTTGAGCAGGGAAGGCATGGTGGGTGAGTCTAGGGGGGGCGGGAACCAGTGCGCTGGTTTGCGGCGAACGGCAGGCCGAGGCGCTTGAACTGCACAGTCGACCGATCGGTCGGGAAAAGAGCAGAATGCCGCCCATGCTTTCTTGGACCTCCCTCGATCTGCAGCGCCGCGATGACGGCGTGGCCGTGCTGACGATGAACCGTTCAGCCGTGTTCAATGCCTTCGACGAGACGCTGATTGCCGAGCTGGATGCCGCCTTCGCGCTTCTGGGCGGCGACGCTGGCGTCCGTGCCATCGTGCTGGCCGGCGCCGGCAAGCATTTCAGCGCCGGCGCGGACCTGCAGTGGATGCAGCGCGCGGCCGCGGCGTCGCAGGACGACAACCTCGCCGATGCCCGCCGCTTCTCCGCCATGCTGGCGCGTATTGCCGAGACCCCGAAGCCGACCATCGCCCGAGTGCAGGGTGCGGCACTCGGCGGCGGCGTCGGCCTCGTCTGTGCCTGTGACATGGCGGTCGCGTCCGACGCCGCGAGCTTCGCGGTCAGCGAGGCCCGCATGGGCATCCTGCCCGCGGTCATCGGCCCGCATCTTGTCAATGCCGTCGGCCTGCGCGAGGCGCGGCGGCTGGCGCTGATGGCCTGCCGCATCGGCGCCGACGAGGCGCTGCGCGTTGGCCTTGTGCAGCGCGTCGTGCCGGCAGAAGGCCTGGACACCGCCGTCGATGCCCTCGTGGCCGACCTGCTCGCCTGCGGCCCGCAGGCGCAGGCCGAGATCAAGCAGCTCTATGCACGCCTGGCGCCCGGCCCGGTCACGGCCGAGGTGCGCGAGCTGACCGCTCAAACCATTGCCCGTGTGCGCACGACAGCCGAGGCCCGTGAAGGCTTTGCAGCCTTCCTCGGCAAACGCAAGCCCAACTGGACTGCCCCCGAATGACCTTGAACAACTCGCGCATCCTCGTCGTCGGCGCTGGCCTGATGGGCGCCGGCATTGCCCAGGTGGCCGCCCAGGCCGGCCATGAAGTGGCGCTCTTCGACGCCCGCCCCGGTGCCGCCGAGGCCGCCAAGAGCAAGCTCTCGGCCATGCTGGACGGCCTGGTCACCAAGGGCAGGCTGACGGCCGATGCCGCGCAGGCGGCGCTGGCGCGCATCACACCGGTCGAGGCCTTGGCACCGGCCGATCTCGTCATCGAGGCCATCGTCGAGAACCTCGACGTCAAGCGCGCGCTGTTTGCTGAACTGGAAGCGCTGCTGCCGCCCGAGGCCGTCATCGCCACCAACACCTCGTCCATCTCGGTGACGGCGCTGGCGCGCGGCATGCAAAAGCCCGAGCGCCTCGTCGGCATGCACTTCTTCAACCCGGTGCCGTTGATGAAGCTGGTCGAGGTCGTGTCGGGCCTGGGCACGTCGCCCGAGGTCGCGCAGGCCGTCTTCGACCTCGCCGGCCGCTGGGGCAAGACGGCGGTGCACACGCGCTCCACGCCGGGCTTCATCGTCAACCGCATCGCCCGGCCGTATTACGCCGAGACACTGATGCTGCTGCAGGATCGCGCTGCGGCGCCCGAGCTCATCGACGCGGTCCTCCGAGCCGCGGGCTTCCGCATGGGGCCCTGCGAGCTGATGGACCTGATCGGCCACGACACCAACTTCGCCGTGACCAACTCGGTCTTCGCGGCCAACTTCTTTGATCGCCGCTTCACGCCGTCGCTGGTGCAGCAGGAGTTGGTCGACGCCGGCTTCTTCGGCCGCAAGAGCGGGCGGGGCTTTTACCGCTACCCCGAGGGCGCGCCGGCTCTGCCGGCCGTCAGCATTGCGCCGCCGCGGGCGGCCCGTCTCGTTGTGCATGGCCGTGGCGCCCTGGCCGAGCGCTTCGTGGCCAACCTGCCCGAGGCTGTGCGTGAATTGGACAGCGACTGGGTCGGCCTGGCCGTCGACGGCCGCCAATTGCGCCTGACCGACGGCCGGCGCGCCCGCGACTTCGGCCCGGGCACGGCCATCTTCGATCTGCCACTGGCGCCGACCGGCGACATCGCTTATGCCGGCGACGCTCAGACCGCCGAATGGCTGACCCGCCTGGGCCTGGTGCCGCGCGCCGTGGCTGACCTGCCAGGCCTCGTCGTCGCGCGCACCATCGCCATGCTGATCAACGAGGCGGCGGATGCCGTCGCCCAGGGCGTCTGCGACGAGGCCGGCGCCGATGCGGCCATGAAGCTGGGCGTCAACTATCCGGCCGGGCCCTTCGAATGGCTGGCCTTCTGGGGCTCGGCACCGGTCGCCGCGCTGCTGAACAGACTCGATCACCACTATCGCGGCGAGCGTTATCGCGTGAGCCCCTATCTCAAATGAATCAAGCCTTCATCTGCGACGCGATTCGCACGCCCTTCGGCCGCTATGGCGGCGCGCTGTCCTCCATTCGCACCGATGACCTCGGGGCGCTGCCGATCAAGGCGCTGATGGCGCGCAATGCGAATGTCGACTGGGCTCAAGTGGCCGATGTCATCTACGGCTGTGCCAACCAGGCTGGCGAGGACAACCGCAACGTCGCCCGCATGGCCGCGCTGCTGGCCGGCTTGCCGGTGGATGTGCCTGGCAGCACGGTCAACCGCCTGTGCGGCTCGGGCCTGGACGCCATCGGCACCGCCGCGCGCGCCATCCGCGCCGGCGAGGCCGGGCTGATGATCGCCGGCGGCGTCGAGAGCATGAGCCGCGCGCCCTTCGTGATGCCCAAGGCCGAGTCGGCCTTCAGCCGCGCCAACGCCGTCTACGACACGACGATCGGCTGGCGCTTCATCAACAAGCAGATGAAGGCGCAGTACGGCGTCGACGCCATGCCCGAGACGGCGGAGAACGTGGCCGCCGATTTCGGCATCGAGCGCGAGGCCCAGGACCGCATGGCGCTGGCCTCGCAGATGAAAGCCATCGCGGCGCAGAAGCGCGGCTTCTTCGAGCGCGAGATCGTGCCGGTGGAGGTGCCGCAGAAGAAGGGCGACCCGCTGCGCGTGGTGCTGGACGAGCACCCGCGCGAGACCAGCATCGAAGCGCTGGCCAAGCTCAAGGGCGTGGTCAAGCCCGACGGATCGGTGACGGCTGGGAATGCGAGCGGCGTCAACGACGGTGCCTGCGCGCTGTTGCTGGCGAGTGAAGCAGAGGCTGCGCGCCACGGCCTCAAGCCTCGCGCCCGCGTCGTCGGCATGGCCACGGCCGGCGTCGCGCCGCGCATCATGGGCATCGGCCCGGCACCGGCGACGCGCAAGGTCATGGCGCTGACGGGCCTGACGCTGGCGCAGATGGACGTCATCGAGCTGAACGAGGCGTTTGCCGCGCAAGGCCTGGCCGTGCTGCGTGACCTGGGCCTGGCGGACGACGATGCCCGCGTGAACCCCAACGGCGGCGCCATCGCGCTGGGCCATCCGCTCGGTGCCAGTGGCGCACGCCTCGTGACGACGGCAATCAACCAGCTCGAGGCGACGGGCGGCCGCTATGCGCTGTGCACGATGTGCATTGGCGTCGGGCAGGGCATCGCGCTCATCGTCGAGCGCGTCTGATGACCTTGCGGGACGGACCTTGGCGCGCAGCGCCACGCTCTGTCCCCAACTGATCAGGACTACTCGAAAAAGAGTCGGCTGATGCCCTTGAAGCTGACGAGATTGCCCGGGTTGCTGGTCTCGTTGAGCACGCCGCTCATGCGCCTGAGCAGGCGCGGGCTCTTCTTGGCGCGCCAGATCAGCAGGTCGGCCAGCCAGGGGTGGGCGTTGACGCGGTTGGCACGCTCGTAGAGCTCGAACTTGGGCTTGAGGGCCGTCAGCGCGGCCACGTAGGCGGCGCGGGCTGCGGCATCGTCGGCGTGCGCCAGGATGGCGTCGGCCGCCAGCATGCCGGTCTCCATGGCCTTGCCAATGCCCTCGCCGGTGAAGGAATAGGTGCTTCCGGCAGCCTCGCCGGTGACGAGCAGGCCCGGCCGCGTCCATGTGGCGCCGGTCAGCGTGCAACGCAGCGGTGCGCCCTTGAGCTCACCGACCAGCTCACCGACCCGCATCAGCTCGGCCGCCGGCGCGTACTTGGCGACAAAGGCATCAAAGATGGCGCGCAGATTGACGTCCTTCTTCTGGCCCTTGCCGCCACCGAGATCCTTGTGGCTGTCCGTCACGCCGACGCCGATGTTGAAGTGGCCATCCGGCGCCGGGAAGATCCAGCCATAGCCGGGCCGCACCGACTTGTCCCAGACGACTTCCAGCGCCTTGATCCTGCCGACCATCTGCGGCGCCTTCACATAACCGCGCAGGGCCACGCCGCTGGGCGTGTGGCGCTCGCACATGCCGGCCGCGGTCAACGCCCTGGGCACGGCGCCGGTCGCGAGCACGACCCATCGCGCAGCGACCTCGACGATCTCATCGCCCCGCTTGAGCCGCGCGCCGACGACGCGGCCATCGGTCTCCAACGGTGCCTCGAAGCGTGCTTGTTCGAAGCGTGCGCCCGCCTCCCGGGCGGCGCTCAGCAGCAACGCGTCCAGCTCCTTGCGCGGCAGCACCGCCAGTGAGCCTGGCACGTCAATGCGGCCGCCCCGCGGGCCGATGCAGCCCACATGGGCCACGGCCTGGGCGCGTCGCATGACGTCGTCCAGCAGGCCCAGGCGGGCCAGGGCCTTGTGGGCGTCCGGGATCAGGCCGTCGCCGCAGATCTTGTCGCGGCCGGGCGGGTGCTGGTCGACCAGCAGGACATCCACGCCCGACCGAGCCAGCACCCGGGCGCAGGCGCTGCCGGCGGGGCCGGCGCCGATGATGAGGACGTCGCAGGCCAGCCTGGCGGCAGGGCCGGTGCCTTCCGTAATAGCAGTCAATTGGATTGGCAATTCGATGGGGTCGGCGATTCTAGAAGTCGGCCGTGACCTCCATATCACTGCGACTCCCGTCCTGACTGTGAGCTGAGCAGGGAATTTGTGTAGCGATGTGACAACGCCCATGCCCTCCTACACCCCCTGCTTGGGGCGGTGTAACCCCTAGGTTTCTGTTGTGTAAAGCACGAGGAACAGCAGCTTGCAGAGTCTATTGGGGGCTACCCGGATCGGCCCGGATGCTGCCAGTCGCCAGACTCGCGCCGCGAAAAGGCGTTTCTCCGCGAGGGACTCGCATTTCCAAATCACCTGCAACACAGCGTTGAGAACGTCCTCACGAAGGAGTAGTCATGTTTAAACGAAACGCCCGAAGCGCAGCCGCGCTGGCGATGATCGGCGCGCTGAGCGCCGGCTCGGCAATGGCCCAAGAGGCCTCGACCGAAAAGCTCGAACGCATTGAAGTCACCGGTTCGCGCATCAAGTCCGTGGGCGCCGAGTCCAGCAGCCCGATCACCTCGGTTGGCAAGGAAGATATCAGCATCAAGCAGCCTGTCGCGGTTGAAGAGCTGGTGCGTGGCCTGCCTTCGTCCTATCCGGCCATTGGCCCGAACATGAACAACGGTTCGACGGGTATCGCGTCGATCGACTTGCGCGGCATCGGCTCCAACCGCACGCTGGTGCTGATCAACGGCCGCCGTATCGTTCCCGCCACCCTTGGCGGCGTGGTCGATACCAACACTATCCCCGTCTCGCTGCTCGAGCGTGTTGACCTCGTGACTGGCGGCGCTTCCGCCGTTTACGGTGCCGACGCTGTGTCCGGCGTGGTGAACTTCATCACCAAGCGCAGTTTCTCCGGCGTCGAAGCCACTACGCTGTACAGCGCCTCCGAAAAGGGTGACGCGAACCGCTACAAGAACGACCTGACGATGGGCGCCAACCTGGCCGACGGCAAGGGCAACGTCGTGCTGCACATCGGCAACACGCGCACCAACCCGCTGAAGTTGGGTGAGCGGGACTACGCCGGCACCGTGATCTCCTCGGCGAGCGGCAACCCTGGCGGCTTCTCCGGAACCGCCGTGCCCGCCGTGTTCTCGGGCATGCCCGTACCCATCGCCGGCAACCGCGTCATCGACGGCACCACCGGCCTGCTGCGTTCTGCCGTGACCTCCGGCCCGCCGGATGGCTACAACACCAACCCGCCGAACTACTTCGAAACACCGCTGACCCGCACGCAGGTCACGGCCATGGGCCGCTACCAGATCAACGACAACGCCGAGGTCTACGCGGAAATCTTCCACACGAAGTCCAACGTGACGCTGAATCTGGCTCCGTCGGGTACCTTCGGCGCGGGGCTCGACATTCCAATCGGCAACCCCTACATCACGCCGGCGGTTCGGTCGCAGCTCTGCAATGCGTACACGACCGTGTTCGCGCTCGGTGCCAACGATCCGAAGTGCGTGGCTGGCGGCGCCACCACCTTCCGCGCCAACGTTGCCCGCCGCTTCGTCGAAGCCGGTCCGCGCATCTACAGCTACGACAACGCAACGACCCAGTACACCGCCGGTGTGCGTGGCGACATCCCGATGTTCGAAGGCTGGAGCTATGACGCCTACTTCCAGACCGGCCGCTCGGACCAGACCCAGCGCACGGGCAACGGCTTCTCGGCCACCAAGCTGCAGCAGGCCACGAAGGCCCTCAGCACGACGGCCTGTACCGTGACCAGCGGTGGTTGCGTGCCGATCAACTTGTTCGGCGCTGCCGGCAGCATCACCCCGGAGATGCTGGCCTTCATCGCCACGCCGACCTTCCAGACCACCCGCGTCGAGCAGAAGGTCGTGGCCGGGTCCGCCAACGGTGAAGTCGCCTTCGCCAAGAGCCCGTGGGCGAAGAACCCGCTGGGCGTTGCTATTGGCTACGAAGACCGCACGGTGTTCGGCGGTAATGCGTCCGACGCGGTCGTGCAGACCCAGGGCGAACTGCTGGGTTCGGGCTCCCCGACGCCTGACCGCAGCGGTACGCTGAAGTTCCGCGAGGTCTATGGCGAAGCCACCCTGCCGCTGGTGCAGAACAAGCCGTTCGTCTACTCGCTGAACGTCGGCTACGGCTATCGTGACACCGAGTTCGACTCGATCGGCGGCACCAAGAGCTACGGCAGCTGGAAGAAGTCATTTGACTACGCGCCCATGAAGGGCCTGCGTCTGCGCGGCGAAAGCCAGCGCGCCACCCGCGCGCCGAACGTGAACGAGCTGTACGCTCCGGTGACGACTGGCCTGTCGTCGCAGAGCGTGGACCCCTGCCAATTGGCCCTGATCAATGCTGCTGACGCAGGCAAGGCCGGCACGCTGACCAACCTGTGCCAGCAGACCGGTGTGCCGGCGGCCCAGATCGGCAACGTCGCGTCCCCCTCGTCCAACCAGATCAACAACACCGGCGGCGGCAACCCCAACCTCGGCCCTGAGAAGGCCGACACGACCACCCTGGGCGTGGTGTGGGAGCCGGACTTCATCGACAACCTGTCGATCACCCTGGACTTCTGGAAGATCAAGATCAACGGCGCCGTGTCGAGCGCGACGGCTTCCCAGGTCATCGATGGCTGCTACGTCGGAAATCCGGGCTTCACGTACAACTCCTTCTGCCAGCTGATCCAGCGTGATCCGCTGAATGGCGGCCTGAACGGTACCGGCAGCAAGGGCGTGAGCACCCAGTCGTCCAACCTCGGCTTCTACAACTTCTCGGGTATCGACCTGGGCGCGAACTACCGTCTGCCGTTGAAGAAGCTGGGCCTGGCCAACTGGGGTCGCCTTGATCTGAGCATGCAGCTGGCCTATCTGAAGCGCGCTGATTTCAAGTCGCTGCCGAACGTGCAGACACTGGAGCAAGCTGGCTACTACGGCGTCGATGTGGGTACGCCCTACTCCAAGACGCGGTTCAACGCGCGGGCGTCCTGGACGCTGGGTGACTACGGGCTGGGCCTGAACTGGCGTCATATCGGCGCTGCCAACGTGCAGACCACCGGTGCGGCGGCCAACAACAAGGGCAAGTTCCTGCCTTCGAACGAGTCCATCAAGGCCTTCGAATACTTCGACCTGAATGGTTCGTGGCAAGTCAGCAAGAACATCAAGCTGTCGATGACGGTCAACAACCTGTTCGACAAGCAGCCGCCGCTGATCGGCACCGGCATCGGCCCGGGTTCGAGCAACTATGGCAACACGTTCCCGAGCGTCTACGACATCATTGGCCGCCGCTATACCGCGACCGTCCAAGCCAACTTCTAAGCAAGTCTGGTTTCGCCCCTCGGGGTGTTTTGCAAATGGGCCCTTCGGGGCCTGTTTTTATTGGCGCGGACAATTCGCGCTCATCCACACACCGTCCCATGGCAGCCATCCACCCCGCTTCCTCGCTGGGCCAGGGCGTGCGCGCACTCGCCGCAGGCCAGCTCGACGCCGCCGATGCCCTGCTGCAGCGCGCGCTGCGCGAGATGCCTGCCGCTCCCGAGGCACCCGCCGCGCTGGGCCAGCTCGCCGCCCGGCGCCAGCAATGGGCCGACGCCGAGGCTTGGTTCTCGCGCTCGCTGCAATTGCAGGCGCGGCAGCCGCGCGTGTGGCTGGCGCGCGGCCAGATGCTGGAGATGTTGCAACGTCCCGCGGCGGCGGCCGAAGCCTTTGCCCAGGCCGTCCTGCATCAACCCGACCTGGCTGTCGCCCACTACGAGCATGCCCGGCTCAGGCGCGATCTCGGCGAACGCGAGCGCGCATTGCAGGCCGCCCGCGATGCGGCCCGGCTCGCCCCGCAGGACGCGAACGCGCTGCAGCTGCTGGCGATGCTTCAGGAGGAAAGCGGCGAGCTGGCCGCCGCGCTGCCGACGCTGGACGCCGCGCTGCGGCTCGCGCCCGACCGCGCCGCGCTGCACCACAACCGCGGCGTACTGCTGCACCGCCTGGGCCGCCATGCCGAGTCGCTCGTCGCGCACGAACGCGCGCAGGGGCTGGGCCTGGACGTCGCCGAAGCACACTACAACTTCGGCAACACGCTGCAGGCGCTGGGCCGCTCGGATGCGGCGCTGGCCGCCTACCGCCGTGCGCTGGCGCTGCAGCCGCTGCATGCGCTCAGCCTCTACGACCTCGCCAAGCTGCGCTGGGCCCTCGGGCATGCCGATTTCACCGCCGAGCTCGACGCTGCCGAACGCGCCGCGCCGGAGTCCGACGTGCCGCCCGGCCTGCTGGGCCTGCTGCAGCTGCGCGCGGAACGTGGCGAAGCTGCGGCCGACGCCTATCGCCGCGCTGCGGCGCTGTCCCCTGCCACGGCGGCGTACGCCGACGGCCTCGGCCAGGCCCTGTGCCTGCTCGGCCAGCACGAGGAGTCCTGCATCGCCCACCGCCGGGCGGTTTCGCTGGCGCCGGACAGCGTGACGGTGCTGAGCAACGCAGCGCGCAGCCTCTACGCCGCCGGCCAATCCGCCGAGGGCCTGGCGCTGGCCGAACGCGCCTTCGCGCTGGCGCCGGAGAACCAGCATGCACTGGCCCTCGTCGGCACGGGCTGGCGGCTGACGGGCGACCCGCGTGCCGACTGGCTGAACGACCTGAATCGCTGCGTGGCCGTCATCGACATCGAGCCGCCTGCCGGGTGGGCCGACATCGCCAGCTTCAATGCCGCGCTGGCCGAGGAGCTGACGCGGCTGCACACCGATGCCCAGGCGCCCATCGACCAGACACTGCGCTACGGCACGCAAACGCGCGGCGACCTCTTCGACCTCGACCTGCCGTTGGTGCAGGCGCTGAAACGCCAGATCACCACGGCCATCAGCGCCTGGCTGGCGAACCTGCCAGCCGAGTCTGGACACCCCTTCCTCGGCCGCCGGCCCACCTCACCCGGAGCCTGGCATTTCACCGACAGCTGGAGTTCGCGGCTGCGTCGCAGCGGTTTCCACACCAACCACATCCACAGCCATGGCTGGCTGAGCAGTTGCTACTACGTGGCCACGCCGCCGAGCGCCCTGCGCGAAGGCAGCCGCGACGGCTGGATCAAGTTCGGTGAGCCCGACCTGCCCGAGCCGCTGCGCTCAAGCCTGCCCGCGAGCCGCATGGAGGCGCCGCAACCTGGGCGTCTCGCGCTTTTTCCGTCCTATCTGTGGCACGGCACGACGCCCTTCCAGGACGAGGCCTACCGGCTGACGGTGGCCTTCGACGTGCTGCCCGATTAGGGCCTCATTCGACGCGACGAACGCGCGGCGAAGTCTTCAGGCCTTCGATGTCGAGGTAGAAGGACGACAGCGCACCGCGCTTCACGCTGACCTTGCGCGGGCCTTCCGGCAGCGCGACGGAGCTGCCGTCGACGACTTGCCAGACCTGGCCGTTGGCGAGGCGGATGCGCGAGTTGGGGCCCCAGCCGTCGAAGCGCGGGCCGACCGAACTCTCGACCGACTCCACCGCCTCGGGGCGCTTGGATTCAGGCAGGCCGAAGGTGGTCTCGCCCGTGCGGGCCGGTGCCGCCGTGGTAGCCATGGCTGTGACCGGCGCTGCGGTCTGCGCCACCGCGGCCGGCGCGGCGGGCCTGGCCGGTGGTGCCGGCACGCGGGCTGCGTCGGCCAGCGTGTCATAGCAAGCCAGCCGGGCGGCGCTATCCGTCATCGCGCGGCAGCGCTGCAGGCCGTCCTGCGCCAGGGCCGGCAGGGCAGCGAGGGAAAGGGCAATCAAGGTGATGGTGCGCATGGGGCAAGCCTAGCAGTTGCCCGTGCGGAACAGGACCGGGCAACTGCCGTTGCGCTCAGTGCGCCGCCTTCACCTTCAAGCGCCAGGCATGCAGCAGCGGCTCGGTGTAGCCGCTGGGCTGGGCCTCGCCCTTGAAGACCAGATCCTGCGCCGCCTGCATGGCCGCGCCCTGCGAGTTGGCGGCCAGAGGCCGGTAGGCCGGGTCGCCGGCGTTCTGGCCGTCCACCACCTTGGCCATGCGGGCGAAGGTCTCGCGCACCTGTTCGGCCGACACGACGCCGTGGCGCAGCCAGTTGGCGATGTGCTGGCTGGAGATGCGCAGCGTCGCGCGGTCTTCCATCAGGCCGATGCCGTTGATGTCGGGCACCTTGGAGCAGCCCACGCCCTGGTCGACCCAGCGCACCACATAGCCGAGGATGCCCTGCACGTTGTTGTCCAGCTCCTGCTGTCGCTGCTCGGGCGTCCAGTCGGCCTTGGCGGCGACGGGGATGGTCAGCAGCGCGTTCAGGATGCCCTCGCGTTCGGCGGCCAAGTCGACCTTTTCCAGCTCCTGCTGCACGGCGCTAACGCTGACCTGGTGGTAGTGCAGCGCATGTAGCGTCGCGGCGGTGGGGGACGGCACCCAGGCGGTGTTGGCGCCGGCCTTGGGGTGGCCGACCTTCTGCTCCAGCATGGCGGCCATCAGATCGGGCATGGCCCACATGCCCTTGCCGATCTGGGCGCGGCCGCGCAAGCCGCAGGCCAGGCCGGTCAACACATTGCTGCGTTCATAGGCCTGGATCCAGCTGGACGTCTTCATGTCGCCCTTGCGCAGCATCGGGCCGGCGCGCATGGCGGTGTGCATCTCGTCGCCCGTGCGGTCCAGGAAGCCGGTGTTGATGAAGGCGACGCGGCTGGCCGCTGCGGCGATGCAGGCCTTGAGGTTGACGGAGGTGCGGCGCTCCTCGTCCATGATGCCCAGCTTGACGGTGCTGTCGGGCAGGCCGAGCAGCTGCTCGACGCGGCTGAACAGCTCGGCGGCGAAGGCCACCTCGGCCGGGCCGTGCATCTTGGGCTTGACGATGTAGACGCTGCCCGTGCGGCTGTTGCCGCGGCGGCGCAGATCGTGCATCGCGATGGTCGTCGTGACGACAGCGTCCATGATGCCCTCGGGGATCTCGTTGCCCTCTTGGTCACCTCCCAGCAGGATGGCCGGGTTGGTCATCAGGTGGCCGACATTGCGCACGAACATCAGCGAGCGGCCATGCAGCGTCAGCGTGCCGCCGCCGGGTGCCGTGTAGACGCGGTCGGCGTTCAGGCGGCGCGTGAAGCTCTTGCCGCCCTTGGCCACTTCCTCGGTCAGCGTGCCCAGCTGGATGCCCAGCCAGTTGCGATAGGCCAGCAGCTTGTCCTCGGCGTCGACGGCGGCGACCGAGTCTTCCAGGTCGAGGATGGTGGACAGCGCGGACTCCAGCACCACGTCGGCGATGCCGGCCGGGTCGGTCTTGCCGATGGGCGTGCTGCGGTCGATGCGCACATCCAGGTGCAGGCCATGGTGCACCAGCAGCACGCTGCTGGGCGCATCAGGGGCGCCCTGGTAGCCGGCGAAGGTGGCCGCGTTGGCCAGGCCGGTCACGTCGCCCGAGGCCAGCGTGACGGAGAGCTGGTCGCCCTCGATGCGGTAGGCCACCGCCTGGCTGTGCGAGCCTTCGGCCAACGGTGCGGCCTGGTCCAGCACCTGGCGGGCGAAGGCAATGACCCTGGCGCCGCGCACCGGGTTGTAGCCACCGTCGCGCGTGGCCCCGTCGGCCTCGGAGATGGCGTCGGTGCCGTAGAGCGCGTCGTACAGCGAGCCCCAGCGCGCGTTGGCCGCGTTCAGCGCATAGCGGGCGTTCAGGATGGGCACGACGAGCTGGGGGCCGGCTTGCAGGGCCAGCTCGGCATCGACGTTGGCGGTGGTCGCCTGCACCTGGGCGGGCGGCTCGACGAGGTAGCCGATGCGCTGCAGGAAGCCGCGGTAGGCCGGCATGTCGGTGATGGGGCCGGGATGGGCCTCGTGCCAGGCATCCAGTTCGGCCTGGAGTCGGTCGCGCTCGGCCAGCAGCGCGCGGTTCATCGGTGCCAGCTCATGGGCGATCCGGCTGAAGCCGGCCCAGAAGGCGTCAGCCGAAACGCCGGTGCCGGGCAGCACCTCGGTGTCGATGAAGCGGGCCAGGTCGGCATCGACCTGCAGGCGGTGGAGGGTGGTGCGAGGCATGGCGGGACTCCTGCGAGAAGGCAACAACGAATGTCGCCAATCTAGCTGCGTCGCGTGTCGGGATTCGCTGCGGAGCACGCCATTCATCTGTGACAAAAACGCAAAGATCCTTCATGAAACCGCTGCCTTTGCGTCTGTCGCCCAGCACAATCCGGGGCATGGACAAGCTCAAGCAGATGGAGTCCTTCGTCCTCGTCGCGGGCAAGGGCAGCTTGACGGCGGCGGCCCAGGCCGAGGGCGTCGCGCCTGCCGTCATGGGCCGGCGGCTGGACGCGCTGGAGGCGCGCCTGGGCGTCAAGCTGATGCTGCGTACGACGCGGCGGCTGACGCTGACGTCCGAGGGCCAGGCCTTCCTGGAGGACTGCCAGCGCCTGATCGCCTCGCTGGCCGATGCGGAAGCTACCGTCAGTGCCGGCGGCCTCAAGGCCAGTGGCCATCTGCGCGTGACGGCGCCTGCCGGCTTCGGCCGCAGGCATGTTGCGCCGCTGGTGCCGGGCTTTCTCGCCGAGCATGGCGACCTCAGCCTGTCGCTCAACCTCAGCGACCGCGTCATCGACATCGTCCACGAGGGCTTCGACTGTGCCGTACGTGTGGGTGACCTGCCGGACTCCAGCCTGGTCAGCACGCGGCTGGCCGACAACCGGCGGCTGTGTGTGGCCGCCCCCGGCTATCTGAAGCGCGCCGGCACGCCGAAGCACCCCGATGAACTCGGCCGCCATGCCTGCCTGACGTTGAGCTCCGAGGCCAGCCAGGTGCGCGGCTGGGCCTTCCAGATCGACGGCGCCGTTCAGCACCTACGGCCGGTTGGCCGGCTCGATTGCAGCGATGGCCAGGTGTTGCACGACTGGTGCGTGGACGGCATGGGCCTGGCCTGGCGCAGCACCTGGGAGGTCGAGGCCGACCTCGCGGCAGGGCGCCTTGCCAGCGTGCTGGATACCTTTGCGGCGCCGCCCAACGGCATCTACGCCGTGTTCCCGCAGTCACGCCACCTGCCGCTGAGGACAAGGCTGTGGGTGGAGCATCTGCGCGCGCATTACGGGCGGGCCGATTACTGGCGCAGCTAGCGATCGTCCTCAACCCAGAGGACGGCGACGGGTATGCCCTGATGCCTGCCCCGCTGCAGCGTCCTCTGATGCCCTTTCGCCTTGTCGCCGCGTGGCGCCAAGCGTCTGCTGTGGCGGGTTGCGCGATGCCCACCCGTTCCACGGCCCGTTCATCGGGCATCGCAAACAAGGAACGGAGAACTTCCATGAAGAAGACGACCTGTTTTCGAGAGCCGACCGCGCCGACGCGCACCCTCCTTGCGGCAGTGGCGCTGGCCCTGCCGCTGGTGGCAGCAGCGGCGCAGGGCAGTGAATGGAGCAGTGCGGGGGGCGACCGCGAGAACACACGCAGCCAGGCGTCGGAGCACAAGCTGGGCGTCGGCAATGTCAACCAGCTGGCCGTCAAATGGGCGCTGACGACGGCGGGCGACGTTTCGGCCACGCCGGCCGTCGATGGCGATACGGTCTATGTACCCGACTGGGCTGGCTATCTCTATGCGGTCAACCGCAGCAATGGCAGCGTGCGCTGGGCCGTCTACCTGCCTTCGGTAACGGGCATCCCGCGCGACAAGGCCCGCGCCACGCCGGCCCTGGGCGGCGGCAAGGTGGTCATCGGCACCCAGGGTTCCATCCTGGCGGGCGGCGGCCCTGGTGGCCGGGTGTTGGCCTTCGACAAGGACACCGGGGCGCTGGCCTGGAGCACCCAGGCCGATCCGCATTTCGCGGCCATCATCACGCAGTCGGCCACCATCCATGGCGACCAGGTCTTCGTTGGCGTCGCGTCGCAGGAGGAGGCCCTTGCCGCCTTCGTGCCGGGCTACCAGCTGTCCTTTCGCGGCAGCATGCTGGCCCTGGACCTGAAAACCGGCGCCATCCGCTGGCGGACGACGCTCGCGCCGGCCGGCTACACCGGCAACGCCGTCTGGGGCAGCTCGCCTGCCGTCGATACCTCGCGCGGCGCGGTCTACATCGCCACCGGCAACAACTACTCGGTGCCGCCGCCCGTGCTGGCCTGCGTGTCGGCCGCAGGTGCCGATCCGGTGGCCAAGGCCGCCTGCCTGCCGGCGAACGATTATTTCGACAGCGTCCTCGCCCTCGACATGAAGACGGGGGCCGTGCGCTGGGCGACCCGTGCCATCCCCTATGACGCCTGGACGGTGGATTGCATCCCCTTCTTCGGCGACGGCGACAACTGCCCGTCGCCGGCAGGCCCGGACTACGACTTTGGCCAGGCGCCGGCGCTGTTCAAGTCCAAGGCCGGCAAGGGCAAGCCGATGGAGCTGCTGGGCCTCGGGCAGAAGAGCGGCCAGTACTGGGCGCTCAACCCGGACACCGGCGCCGTGGCCTGGGTCACCCAGGCCGGCCCAGGGGGCACGGCGGGCGGCCTGCAGTGGGGTTCGGCGACGGACGGCACGCGCATCTACACGGCCAACGCCAACAGCAACGGGGTGCCGTGGATGCCGATGGGCGCCGGCGCGCCGACGACGCGAGGCGCCTGGTTCGGCCTCGACGCGGCCACCGGTGCGACGCTATGGCAGACGCTGGACCCGCTGCCGCCGGGCGGTATCGGCGGCGGCCCCTCGGGCCCGGTGACGACGGCCAATGGCGTTGTCTACGCCTGCTCGCTGGACGCCAGCGGCCGCATGTACGCGCTCAACGGTGCGAACGGCACCATCCTGTGGAGCTACCCGAGCGGCGGTTCCTGCCTTTCGGGCGCGGCCATCGCCGACGGCACGCTCTACTGGGGCTCGGGCTACAGCAACTTCGGCTTCGGCACGCCGAACAGCAAGCTGTACGCGTTCTCGTTGCCGGATTGAGGCGCGGCACTCGCGCAGGCCAGCTGCCTCAGCGGCGGGCCTGCGCGCTCAGTCCCCGAACGACACCTTGGCGCGCTTGCCCACCCACGCATCGAACTTGCCCGCATAGGCCTCCTCGATGCGGTTGCGCTTGACCTTGAAGGTCGGCGTGATGAAGCCGTTGTCCACCGTCCAGGGCGTCTTGATCAGCACCAGGGTGTCGAGCTGTTCGTGCGGGTCCAGACGGGCGTTGACGTCGTCCAGGTGCTTGCTCAGCTCGGCCATCAGCGCCGTGCGTTCGGCCTCGGAGCTGGCGCGTTGCAGGCCCTGCGGCGACAGCATCGCGATGCCCAGCGGCTGGCCCATGTTGGCCCCCGCGACGCAGCAGGCCTCGATGTTGGGGTTCATGCCCAGCCTGTCCTCGATGGGCGCCGGGGCGACGTACTTGCCCTTGCTGGTCTTGAACAGGTCCTTCACGCGGCCGGTGATGCGCACGCAGCCGTCGCCGTCCTGGGTCACCTTGTCGCCGGTGTGCAGCCAGCCATCGGCGGTCAGCGCGTCGGCGGTCAGGCCCGGCTCCTTGAAGTAGCCCATCATCAGCGCCGGGCTGCGCATCTGCAGCTCGCCGTTGGCGGGATCGATGCGGGTCTGCACGCCGCCATAGGCCGGGCCCACGGTGCCACGCTGGTTCTTGCCCGGCATCGTCATGTGCGACAGCGCCAGGTTCTCGGTCATGCCATAGCCCTCGTTGATGTGCAGGCCCAGCGTGCCATACCACTCCAGCAGCGCCACCGGCATGGGTGCGGCGCCGCCGACGGCGATGCGGCATTGGTCCAGGCCCAGGGCCTTGAGGACCTTCTTGCGCACCAGGCCGCCGATGATGGGCAGGCGCAGCAGCTTGTTCATCTTCTGCGGCGGCATCTTGGCCTGCACGCCCTGCTGGAACTTGACCCAAAGGCGCGGCACGCTGAAGAAGATGGTGGGCCGCGCGCGCTGCAGGTCGGCGGTGAAGGTGTCCAGCGATTCGGCGAAGAACACCTTGAGCCCGACCTTCAGCCAGCTGTGCTCGACGAGCACGCGCTCGGCCACGTGGGCCAGCGGCAGGTAGGACATCATGCGGTCGCTGGCGCTCATCGGGAAGCGGTCCAGGCCCGCGCCGATGGCCCAGGCGAAGGCGCCGAAGTTGTGCATGACGCCCTTGGGGTTGCCGGTCGTGCCCGAGGTGTAGATCAAGGTGCAGAGCTCGTCGGCGCCGCGCATGACTTCACCCTTGAGCGGCTCGGTGCGGGCGCAGATGGCGTCCCAGCCCTCATAGTTCTTCTTCACGTCGTCGGGCGACAGCGCGTAGCTGGCGCCGGGCAGGCTGGGCAGCACGCCCGGCTTCATGCCTTCCCAGCCGTCGAGCTTGCCGATGAAGATGAAGCGCGCCTCGCTGTGCGTGAGGATCTGCGTGATGGTGTCGGCCGCCAGCGTCGGGTACAGCGGCACGGAGACATAACCGGCCATCCAGATGGCGAGGTCGGTCATCAACCACCAGGCGCAGTTCTTGGACAGCATCGCCACCTTGGCATCGGCCGGCCAGCCCTCTGCGGCGCCCTTGGCCTTGAGGAAAGCGGCCATGCGGCGCACCTGGTCGCTGACCTGGGCCCAGGTGAAGTCCTTGACCTCTGGGCCACCCATAGGCTGCGTCAGCGTGACGGTGCTGCCGGCGGTGCGCTCCCAGTGATACAGGCGTTGCAGGGCGAGCTGGTCGGCGGCGATGGTGGCCATGGGCGTGTCTCCTCAGACTTCTTTTTCGGGAGCCGCAAAGTTAACCGCCTGTAAAGCGGCCCTTCCCCCGGGTAAACACCCTGCGGCGTGACGCGCTACCCACAGTGCCTAGAGGCATGGCTCTAGAAACGCCAGTCGCAATCGGCGGCTGCCGTGCCCGCCGCGAGTTGTGCGGCCACCTCGGTCAGTGGATGTGGCGCAGGCGTCAGCTCGGCGAGATTGGGCGGGCGTGCCGCCTCGGCGCGCGTCAGCGCTTCCTGCCAGGGCTCGCCGGCCGCGCGCAGCGCGCAGGCCAGCTGCAGGCGGGCAGCCCACTCGGGCAGGCCCTGAGGTTCGGGCAGGCCGTCGAAGTAGGCCACGCGGATGCGCGTGCCCGCCAGCGAGGCCGCCGGCGTGCCGGCCAGGCGGCTCTTGAAGAGATCGATGCGGCTGGCCAGATTGCGGGACTCGGCGAGCAGCGGACGCAGCGTGTTCAGGCGGTGCTCGACATCGCGCGCCAGCGCCTGGCCAGCCTCGCCGGCGCCGGGCGCGATGGCAATGCGCGAGAGCGTCAGCAGGCCATCGGCGCGGCGCACGTCACCGATCAGCGGCGCGGCATCCAGCCCCGCGAGGGCCTGGGCGGCGGCGCGCAGGCTGGCTGCGTCGGCGCGGCCAGCGGCCAGCACGCGGGCCTCCAGCAACTGGGTGCGGCGCAGCAGGCCGGTCACGGCGTCGTCGGCGCCGGCGGCCTCGGTCTCGGCCTGGGCCTTCTCCAGCTGGGCCAGGGCCGGGCCGAACTCGCCGAGCTGCTGCAGGTAGACGGCCAGCAACTGGCGCATCAGCGTGCTGGCGTGGTTGCCGGGGCGCGCGATGGCGTCCCAGCGGCGGATCAGGTCATCGCTGCGCGCCGTGGCGTCGGTTGCGCTCTCGCGCGCCATCCGCCAGCGCACGAAGGCCAGGTTGCGCTCCAGCACCAGGGCCGGGCGGATGCGCTCGGCCTCCTGCGGGTTCCAGAACGGCTTGGCCGCCTCGAGCGAGCGCTCGGCCTCGCGCAGCCGGCCCTCGTAGACATAGAGCACGTTCTCGTAGGTCGCGAAGCGCGCATGCTCGAAGGGGTTCTTGGCATAGATCGCGTCGTTGGAGCGCTTGGCCAGCGCCAGTTCGCGCTCGGCATCGGCGAAGCGGCCCAGGCGACCGTAGGCCGTCAGCAGGTGCAGGCGCAGGCTGTGGGATTTCTCGCTCAGCGGCCCGTAGCGGCTGTCCCAGCGAGGCAGCAGCGGTTCCAGCAAGTCGATGACAGGCTGGCCGCCGGCGACGGCGGTGTGCAGGCCGGCCAGAGAGACGGCGGCGTCCTCGGTGCGCGGGTCGTTCTCACCGAAGGCCTGGCGGGCGTGGGCCAGGCGCGCTTCAGCCAACGGCGCCGCGACGTCGAAGCGCTGCAGCGCGAAATAGGTCTTGACCAGCGTGTCGAAGACACGGTCCTTGACCTCGGGCTGGTCGTTGAAGCGCGTGGCCAGCTCCTGGCGCTTGCGGTCCAGCAGTTCCACCACGGTGGGCTGGCGGCCGCCGTTCTGGTCGGGGCTGGCCGCGCCGAGCAGCTCTGCCAGATAGCCCGTGACCTGCTCGGACTCGCGCGCTGCGGCCTGGGCCTCGTGCCGCTGCCAGAGGCTGACGGCCAGGCCCAGGCTGAGGGCCGCGAACACCAGCGTGGCACCGACCGCCAGCGCGGCATTGCGGCGCAGCCAGAGGCACGCGCGATGCTGCCAGTCCTCGGCACGCACGCTGACCGGGCGCTGGGCCAGCCAGTGCTCGAGGTCGTCGATGAAGTTGCCGACGCTGGTATAGCGTTCGGCCGGGTTCTTGCGCAAGGCCTTGGCGGCGACGGCCTCCAGGTCGCCCGCCGCCCGGTCGGCATCGAGGGGGCGGCCGGGGCCTGCCTCGTCGCCGGCGCTGTCGGCCGAGCCGGTCGTGCGTGTGGAACGGGTGATGCGCTGGGCCTGGCCGTGCAGCACGGCATGCTCCAGGGCCGTGCGGCCCAGGCCGCGTTTACCGAAAGGCAGGTCGCCGCTGGCCAGTTCGTAGAGCATCACGCCCAGCGAATAGATGTCGCTGGCCACGCCCACGGCCTCGCCGGTGATCTGCTCGGGCGCCGCGTAGGCCGGCGTCAGGCGCCGGCCGGTGATCTGTGTCAGCTGATGGTCGGACTGACGGCCGGAGTCGTCGAGCAGGCCGGCGATGCCGAAGTCCAGCAGCTTGGCGTTGCCCTGCTCGTCCACCATGACGTTGCCGGGCTTGAGGTCGCGGTGCAGGATGAGCTGGGCATGGGCATGTTCGACGGCGCGCGCCACCTCCAGCAGCAGCTTCACGCGCGCCACCAGGCCAAGGTTGTGTGTGCGCACGTGCTCGGACAGCGTGCGGCCCACCACGTACTCCAGCACGAGGTAGGCGCGGCCGTCCTGCTCGCCGGCGTCCAGCATGCGGGCGATGCCCGGGTGGGTCAGCCGGCCGAGCAGGGCGCGCTCGCGGGCGAAACGGGCCGTCAGGCCGGGGCCGGCGCGGTCGCCGCGCAGCAGCTTGATGGCGGCCTCGCCCTGGTAGAGGCCATCGGCCCGCTCGGCCCGCCAGACCTGGCCCATGCCGCCCTCGCCGAGGGGTTCGGCCAGGCACCAGGAGCCCAGGCGGTCGCCGGGGCGGGCAGGTGTGGTGGTGGAGAGCGTCGGCTCGCTCAGCGCGGCGACCAGGCGGGTGTTGTAGCCCGGCATGTCGACGAGGACGGTGGCGTCCGTGTCTTCGTCCTCGGGCAGGGACGCCAGCATGCGCGACAGCCGCGCGGCCAGTTCGGGCGGCTGCAACGCAGCCAGGCGCTCGGCCCGTGTCGCGGCGGGCAGCTCGGCGAGCTCGTCGAACAGCGCCGACAGCTGCTGCCAGTCCGAGGACTGCAAGCCCGAGTTCATCAGTAGACGGAGTTGGGCGGGTCGCCGAGCAGCTCCTGCAGCAGGGCGCGCGCCTTCAGCAATTCGCGGTTGATGCTGCGCGTGGACAGGCCCCGCACCGCCGCCACCTCGGCGATGGACAGACCGGCGAAGCCGACCATCTCGATCAGCTCGTACAGGCCGTTGTCCAGGGCCTTCATGCGCTCCAGGGCCTGGTCCAGGCCCAGCATGTCGACGGCCGTGCTCTGCACGGCGGCCACGTCGTCGGCCGCGGACAGCGTGACCATGACGGCGTCGCCGCCGCGCTTGTCGCGGCCTTCGGTGCGCAGGTGGTCGATGACGACGGAGCGCAGCACGCGGCCGACGTAGGCGAAGAACTGGCCGCGCGTCTCGCCCTGCAGGCCCTGCTGGTCGGCCATGCGCAGAAAGCCCTCGTGCACCAGGGCGGTGGTGTTCAGGCCGGCCGACCTGCCGCTGGGGCCGCTCTGCGCCAGGCGGATGCGGGCGACGCGCTTGATCTCGGGGTAGAGCAGGGCGTATAGCTGCTGCAGGGACGCCGCGTCACCACGCGAAGTGCCGATCAGCAGTTCGGTGATGTCGGCCACGTCAGTCTTCCTGGAAGGCGGCGAGGGCGGCCGTGATGGCGGCGTCGCTGGCTTCGCGCTGCACCGGCGCATCGGCCACAAGACCTTCGCGCTTCAGCCGGGCGACCCATTGGCCGGCATCGCGGCCCTGCTCGAAGCCACTGCTCTGCAGCAGCAGCTCGCCACCCGCCGACAGCAGCTTGAAGTAGAACTTGCCGTCCGCCTCGCGGTATTGCTTGAAGACCGGCAGCGCAGCCTTCTCTATCTTGGCAGCTGCTGTCGTCGCGGTGGACGTGTAGGGCCGCAGGCCGCAGGCCTCGCGCAATTGCTTCAGGAAGGGAACCGCGATGGCGCGGGCCTTGGCGGCGCCCGCCTGCAGCGTGGCTTCGAGCTGCTCGGGGTGGGCCATCAGGTGGGCATAGCGCTCGCGCATCGGGCCGATCTGGCCTTCGATCAGGTTCACGAGCTGCTGCTTGGCCTCGCCCCAGCCCAGGCCGCCGCGCAGGGCCGCGCGGAAGGCGGCGCGCTGCTCGGTCGTCGCGAAGGCATCGTAGATGGTGACCAGGGCCTGGCCCTGCGGGTCCTTGGGCTCGCCGGGCAGCTTGGAGTCGGTGACGATGCGCGCAACGGCCTCCTTCAGCGCCGCGCTGCCGCCTTCGAAGAGAGGGATGACGTTGTCATAGCTCTTGCTCATCTTGCGGCCGTCCAGCCCCGGCAGCAGCTCCATCTCGGCATCGGTCACGGCCTCTGGGGCAGTGAACAGCTCCTTGCCCCGGCCAAACAGGTGATTGAAGCGCTGGGCCACGTCGCGCGCCATCTCGATGTGCTGGACCTGGTCCTTGCCCACAGGCACTTTGTGCGCGTTGAACATCAGGATGTCGGCCGCCATCAGCACCGGGTAGCTGAACAAGCCCATGCTGACGTTGGCATCGGGCTCCTCGCCGGCAGCCACGGCCGCGTCCACGGCAGCCTTGTAGGCATGGGCCCGGTTCATCTGGCCCTTGGCCGTCACGCAGGTCAGCAGCCAGGTGAGCTCGGGGATCTCGGGCACGTCGCTCTGGCGGTAGAAGGTGACGCGTTCGGGGTCGAGGCCGGCGGCCAGCCAGGTCGCGGCAATGGCGCGGCTGGAATGGGCCAGGCGGTCCGGCTCGTCGCACTTGATCAGCGCGTGGAAGTCGGCCATGAAGAAGAAGCTCTCCACGCCGGGCGCGCGGCTGGCCTCAATGGCCGGGCGGATGGCGCCGACGTAATTGCCGAGATGCAGGGTGCCGGTGGTGGTGATGCCGGTCAGGACGCGTTGGGCGAGCATGGGTTTGGTGAAAAGTAACCAAACCGGATTGTGGCCTCAGCGGCTGCGAATGAATCCTGCGCGTTCGAGCAGACCGCCACAGCGTTGCCAATCCAGGCGCAAAGCACAGCCGTAGCCGCTGCTACGGCGAGCATTTGCAACGCCGAGTGGCGGCGTTGCGGCGGGATGAGCGGGCGCGGAGGGTTCGTTCGCAGTCGCTCAGCGCTTGCGGGAGGGTGGGGCCGCCACGGAGGCGCGCCAGGTGACGGTGATGTCGAACTGCCGCGAGATGGGCAGCTCCTGCCCGTAGCAGCGGTTCAGCAGCCAGTGCAGGCCGGCCAGCGTGACCTCGTGGCTCGGGATGTGCACCGATGTGAGGCGCGGCGCCGCGAATTCGGCGCTGGGAGAGTCGTCATAGCCCAGCACCGAAACCTCGTGTGGCACCGACACGCCGCGTTCCTGGAAATGCGCCAGCAGGCCGATGGCCATCTCATCATTGGCGCAGAACACGGCAGAGGGCAGGCGCTTTTGCTTGAGCAGCACCTCTGCCGCATCCCAGCCGGCCTGATTGGAAAAGTCGCCGGGTACGGTCAGGATCTTGGACGTGTCCAGCCCGCGCAGCGCCAGCTCGCCCATGAAGCCATTCAGGCGCGCCACGTTGTCGGGCGAGGTGGTCGGGCCGGAGACGACGGCGATGTCCTTGTGCTTGTGCTGCAGCAGCGCGCGGGCCGCCTGCACGCCGCCCTGCACGTGGTCGGCCGTGAAGCATTGGTCCTTGATGCGGTCGAAATGGCGGTTCAGCACGACGACCTGGCGCGCCGCCGGGCCCAGGGCCTTGAGGTCTTCGTCCTGCAGCGCGTTGGACAGCACGATGAGGCCGTCGCAGTCGCGGTCCAGCAAAAAGCGCATGCCGTCGTTGGTCTCGACGCGTTCGTCCTCGATGCCCTCGCCGAAGGCCACCACCATGTGCAGTCCTTGCGCGCGCAACACCAGGTCGATGGCGCGCAGGATGGGCGTGTAGTAGGTGCCGCGCAGGAAGGGGATGTAGACGCCGATCAGCTTGGACGTGCCCGCGCCCAGCGAACGAGCGGTGTGCGAGG
Source organism: Roseateles sp. P5_E1 (assembly GCF_054049335.1). NCBI lineage: Bacteria > Pseudomonadati > Pseudomonadota > Betaproteobacteria > Burkholderiales > Sphaerotilaceae > Roseateles > Roseateles sp. P5_E1. Next base: position 121,512 of record NZ_JBFUMN010000006.1, on the reverse strand, counting down.
GCCGGAACTTCAGCTGGGCAATGACCTTGCGCACGCGCTCGGCCGTGGCTGGCGCGACGGAACCGTTTCCGCTAATGACGCGCGAGGCGGTGCCCACGCCCACACCGGCCAGCCGCGCTACGTCCTTGATCGTTGCCATTCGCCCTCTGCTTTTGTTGGGGCGGATTGAATCACAGGGGGCAGATCGGGGCGGGGTCTGCCGGCTCGGGCAGGGGCTTGGTATTTGCCTGGGTTTCCTTGCCACTCAGGCCGCCCCCGACCGGCCACCAGGACCTGGCTTCGTGGCTGCTGAATTGGCAGGGGCCTGCCGGCCAGGGGAAGGACAGGCGGCCGGTGAAGCCCGGCCAGGCCTTGCCGGCGGTCGGTTCCACCAGCACGTCGACCAAGCCGGCGCCCTCGGTGCCGGGCTGCCAGGCGGCAATGAAGGCATCGCTCTTGTTGGCCAGGTCATTCACATAGAGCGGCCGGCCCGAGTACAGCAGCGTGACGACGGGTTTGCCGCGGCCGGCGACCCGCTGCAGCACTTCCGCGTCCTTGGGATGGCGACGGCTGAAGCGCAGGTTTTCGGTGATGCGCACATCGCCCTCGCCCTCGGCATAGGGTGTCTCGGCGAGCACGGCGACGACGGCGTCGAAGTTCTTCGGATCGCTCTTGCTGCCGTCAGCGTCGAAGGTGACCTGCGCGGCACCCAGGCGCTGCCGCAATGCCGCCAGCAGCGACGTGCCTTGCGGGTAGTCGACATTGCTCGTGTCGCGGCCCTGCCAGGTCACGCTCCAGCCGCCGCTCTGGTGGGCCAGACTGTCGGCCGCGGTACCGACAACGAGCACGCGGGCCGTGCCCTTGAGCGGCAGCAGGCCGGGCTTGTTCTTCAGCAGCACCAGCGACTCGCGCACCGCGCGGCGCGCCAGCTCGGGCGCCTGCATCGCCTCGACCGTGGCGGGCACGGCCGGCTGCATGCCGATGCTGAACTTCACGCGCAGGATGCGGCGCACTGCGTCGTCGATGCGGGCCATCGGGATCCTGCCCTGCTCGGCAGCCCGCAGGGTGTTGTCGAAGAAGGCCTTCCAGCGGAAGGGCACCATGACGACGTCGATGCCGGCGTTGATGGCGGCAGGGCAATCTTCGGGGGTGCAGCCTGGCACCTGGCCGACGCCGTCCCAGTCGCTGACGATGAGGCCGTCGAAGGCCAGGCGGTCTTTCAGCACGCCGGTCATCAGCACGGCGTTGCCATGCATCTTGCCGTGCTCGACGTAGCCAGCGCTGTCGGTCCAGCTGCTGAAGGAGGTCATGACGGTCAGCACGCCGGCGTCCAGCGCACCCAGGTAGCCCGCGCCGTGCACATTGGCGAGATCGGCCGGCGAAGCCTGCGTCACGCCCTGGTCGATGCCGCGGCGCGTGCCGCCATCGCCGACGTAGTGCTTGGCAGTCGCCAGCACGCCGCGGCCCTCCTTCATGCCGTCTTGAAGGCCTTCGACGGAGGCCTGACCCAGGCGCTTCACCAGGGCCGGGTCGGCGCCGAAGCTCTCATAGGTGCGGCCCCAGCGCACGTCCTGCACGACAGCCAGCGTAGGCGAGAAGGCCCAGTGCAGGCCCGAGGCGCGGATGGCGCGCGCCGTGGCGCGGCCGATGTCGCGCACCAGGTCGGCGTCACGCGTCGCGCCGAGCGCGATGTTGTGTGGGAAGAGCGTCGCGCCGCGCACGTTGTTGTGGCCGTGCACGGCGTCGGTGCCCCAGATCAGCGGGATGCCCGGCGTGGCCTGCAGGGCCGCGGCCTGGAACTTTTCGGACAGCTCGCGCCACTGCGCCGGCGTGGCCGCGCGGTCCTGGCCCGGCCAGCCCCCACCGCCGTTCAGGATGGTGCCGATGGCGTACTCGCGCACCTGCTCCGGCGTGATCGCGCGGATCTCGGGCTGGGTCATCTGGCCGATCTTCTGGCGCAGGGTCAAGTTCTTCAGCGCGGCCTCGACCTTGGCCTCGAGTGCCGCATCCCGCACGGGCTTGCGGGCCGGCCAGGCCTGCACGACGGCATCGGTTTCGGCCGCGCCGGCCATGGTCGCCAGGGCAAGCAGGGCAGCGAGAAGTGGGCTTGAGCGATTCATCGTGGGGTGTCCGTTGGGAGCGCGACGGTAGTGGGTGAAGCAAAAAAACGTCAACCCCCGGGCCGACGAGATTGACAGCCCCGACTGTGGCGCATTAGATTTGCGCCGTGTTTGGAACCGGTTCCAATTTTGATGCCGACAACGCCAAAGAGCGCGGAGGCATCGCCACCCAAAAAGCCGGCCGAGCAGCGAACAAGACGAACCAGGAGACGAAAGAAATGCTCAAGCAAGCTCAGCGTGCGGCAGTGCGCACCATCGCCCCAACTTCGCCCCAGCGGCGCAACCGCCTCACGCCCATTGCCGTCTGCGTCGGCCTGCTGGGCGCATCGGCGCTGGCACTGGCCCAGACCGCGCCGGCGGGCGAGCAGAAGCTCGACACCGTGACGGTCACCGGCTTTCGCGCCAGCCTGGAATCCTCGATCAGCACCAAGCGCAACGCCGATGCCATCGTCGAATCCGTCTCGGCCGAGGACATTGGCAAGCTGCCCGACGTGTCCATCGCCGACGCGATCTCGCGCCTGCCCGGCCTGACGGCTCAGCGCGTGGCCGGGCGCTCGTCCGTCATCAGCATCCGCGGCATGGCGCCGCGCTATGGCGTGACGCTGCTGAACGGCCGCGAGATCGTCTCCACCGGTGACAACCGCTCGGTGGAGTACGACCAGTTCCCGTCGGAGCTGATCAACGCCGCCACCGTCTACAAGACGCCGGACGCCAGCCTGTCGGCGCAAGGCTTGTCGGGCACCGTCAACATGAAGACGCTGCGCCCGCTGGACTTCGCGACCTCGCGCGGCGTCGTCGGCGCGCGCGTGGAACGCAACTCCAACGGCTCGCTGAACCCCGAGATCTCCGGCACCGGCAACCGCCTGAGCGCCTCGTATGTGACGCAGTCGGCCGACCGCACCTGGGGCGCGGCCGTCGGCTTCGCGCACCTGGACTCGCCCAACCAGGAAAAGCACTACAAGAGCTGGTGGTGGGCCAACACCAACAACTGGGGCGCACCACTGCCCGGCGTGCCCACGGATGCCGTCGCACTGCAGGGCTTCGAGCTGGGTGCCGCCTCGTCGCGCCAGAAGCGTGACGGCCTGATGGGCGTGCTCGAGTACAAGCCCAACGCCGATTTCCACAGCACGCTGGACCTCTACTACTCCAAGTTCGACCAGACCGAGGCGCGCCGCACGGTGATGTCCGACATGTCGACCTGGTCGGGTGCGACCTGGAGCAATGCGCAGACGACGGTGGTCAACGGCGACAAGATCGTCACCAGCGGCATCGTCAACAACACCACGCCGGTGGCGCTGACGACTTTCAACAAGCGCCAGGACGACATCCGCGCCATCGGCTGGAACAACGAGCTGAAGCTGGCTGACTGGAAGCTGGTGGGGGACCTGAGCTGGTCCAAGGCCAAGCGCGACGAGCAGAACGCGGAAGTGCAGGCGGGCTCGCTGAGCCGTGTCAGCCTGGGGCAGGCCAACATCGTCACCGGCGACGGTCGCTCCACCTTCGCGCCGACCTTCGACTTCGGCGACGGCAAGAGCGTCTACCTGACCGACCCCGCCAACTGGGGCCGCGACGGCCGCAGCCAGTTCCCCAAGGTGCGCGACCAGATCAAGGCGCTCAAGCTGACGGCGGGCCGCAACTTCGACAGCTGGCTCAGCAACATCGAGGGCGGGCTGGACTACTCCGAGCGCGACAAGGACATGAACCGCACCGAGGTGAACTACAACCTCAAGAACGGCCGCGCGCCGATGCTGATTCCGTCCGCGCTGCTGCGCTCGCCGACCGACCTGGGCTTCGCGGGCAGCAATATCCGCATGGTCAATTTCGACCTGCCGAGCGCGCTGAGCTTGTACGACGTGGTGCCCACCTCGGCCGACCAGGCACCGGGCCGTATCTGGCAGGTGCACGAGAAGGTCACGGCCGCCCACGCCAAGCTCGGCTTCGAGTTCGACTGGGGCGTGCCCATCCACGGCAGCTTGGGCCTGCGCGTCGTGCATGCCAAGCAGTGGAGCGACGGCCTGTTCTGGAACGGCAAGACCAACGCGACCGAACCTGCCACCGGCGGCACCAGCTACACCGACACGCTGCCCAGCCTCAACATCGCTGCCGACGTGACTGCCAACACCATCGTGCGCTTCGGCCTRGCCAAGGTGCTGGCGCGGCCGAACATGGAGGACATGCGCGCCGGCTTCGCGGGCATCAGCGTCAGCACGACCGAGCCGCATCTGTGGTCGGCCAATGGCGGCAACCCCAAGCTGGAGCCCTGGCGCGCCGACGCGGTGGACCTGTCCGTGGAGCACTACTTCAGCAAGCGCAGCTATGTGGCGGCCGCGGTCTTCCACAAGAACATCAAGAACTTCGTCTACTCGCAGTCCATCGACTTCGACTTCACCGGCTTTCCCAACCCGACGGCCTTCACGCCCTACAGCAACATCGGCACGTTGACTACCCAGTCCAACGGCGGCGGCGGGATGATCGCCGGCACCGAGCTGAGTGGCTCGCTGGACGGCGGCCTGATCAGCCCCGCGCTGGATGGCATCGGTGTGAGCCTGAGCTACTCGGACACGCGCAGCTCGCTGCACGAGGGCAATGACGTCAGCAAACCTTTGGATGGTCTGTCGGGCAAGGCGACCAACTTCACCGTCTATTACGAACGCGACGGTATCTCGGCGCGCATCGGCAGCCGCCATCGCTCGCCCTTCGTGACGACGGTGCGCGGCACCTTTGGCGAGAACGTGCCGAGCATGATCTCCAGTGAAACCATCATCGACGCGCAGATCGGCTACGCGTTCGAATCGGGCCTCTTCAAGGGTCTGTCGCTGACGCTGCAGGTCAACAATCTGCGTGACGAGCCCTATCGCACCCGCGTCGGTGTCTCCACCGGTTCCGTCGATCCCAACGCTACCTTGCCTGAGCGATACACGTCCTATGGCCGCCAGTTCCTGATCGGCGGCACGTACAAGTTCTGATCGATTTCCCAGTTCCCTGAACCCGCGCCGGCCGCGCTGCCGGCGCCTCCCATTCGAAGCATGAGCTCCCACACCGCCCCGAAACGCCAAGACTTCCCCGCCGACTTCCGCTGGGGCGTGTCCACCTCATCCTTCCAGATCGAGGGCGCCGGCCGCGAGGACGGCAAGGGCGAGTCCATCTGGGACCGCTTCTGCAGCGAGCCCGGCCGCATCCGCGACGGCTCCAACGCGCTGGTGGCCTGCGACCATTACCACCTGTTCCCGCAGGACCTGGACATGGCGAAGGCTCTGGGCGTCAACGCCTACCGCTTCTCCATCGCCTGGCCGCGCATTCTTCCAAACGGAACTGCAGGGCGGGGCGCCGTGAACGAAGCGGGCCTGGCCTTCTACGACCGGCTGGTGGACGGCATGCTGGAGCGCGGCCTGGACCCCTGGGCCACGCTCTACCACTGGGACCTGCCGCAGCCGCTGCAGGAGCAAGGCGGCTGGCTCTCGCGCGACACGGTCGGCGCCTTCCTCGAATACACCGACATCGTCACGCGCCGCCTGGGCGACCGTGTCAAGCACTGGATCACGCACAACGAACCCTGGTGCTCCTGCATGATGGGCTACTGGGAGGGCGTGCATGCGCCCGGCGGCAAGAGCCTGGCCGATGCGATGCAGGCCTGCCACCACGTGCTGTTGTCGCATGGCCAGGCCATCCCGCTGATCCGCAAGAACTCGGCCGGCGCCCAAGTCGGCATCACGCTCAGCCTGCACCCCATCACCGCCGCATCCGATAGCGCCGAGGACGCCGCCGCGCTGAAACGCCACGATGGCCTGCGCAACCGCTGGTTCCTCGACCCGCTGTTCGGCCGCGGCTATCCCGAAGACACGCTGGCGCTGCTCGCGTCATCCGGAAATGCCGCGCCCAAGGTGGAGGCCGGCGACCTGGCGGCAATAGCCACCGCGACCGACTTCCTCGGCGTCAACTACTACTTCCCCGAGATGGTCAAGGCCGATCCGGCCGGTGGCCCGATGCGTGCCAGCCTGGTGGAGCGCGAGGGCGTCGAACGCACCGGCTTCGGCTGGGAGATCTCGCCACAGGGGCTGGTGGACCTGTTGACCCGCATCCAGCGCGACTACAACCCGGCCGTCATCCAGCTGACCGAGAACGGGTCCACTTTCGAAGATGTGCTGACGCCCGACGGCCATGTGCACGATGCCGAACGCCTGTCCTATCTGCAGCGCCATCTGAGTGCGGTCAAGCAGGCGCTGGACGCCGGCGTGCCGGTCAAGGGCTACTTCGCCTGGAGCCTGCTGGACAACTTCGAATGGGCCGAGGGCTATCTGCGCCGCTTCGGCATCGCCTATGTCGACTACGCCACCCAGAAGCGCACGCTGAAGGACAGCGGCCTCTGGTACGGCCAGTTCCTGAACGAATAATTAACGGCATGTCGCCCCTTATTTAAAGGGTACAGGCGGTTTCTAAATGAAATATTACAGGGTCCTCCCTCAGGCGCGCCAAGCCGCGCCGGGGCAAACTGCGCCTCGCCGCCCTCAAAGATCCGGAGACAAGATGAAGTTCCCCCGCCACGCCCTGGCCGCGGTTGCGCTGCTGGCTGCAACCGCTTCCAACGCCGCTGAACCCCTGAAAGCCGAGGTCATCCATTGGTGGACCTCGGGCGGCGAATCCGCCGCCGCCAAGACCCTGGCCGAGGCCTACAAGGCCCAGGGCGGCATCTGGGTCGACACGGCTGTCGCCCTGGGCGAGCAGGCTCGCTCGGTCGCCATCAACCGCATCGCCGGCGGCAACCCGCCCACGGCCGCCCAGTTCAACACCACCCAGCAGTTCCGCGACATCGTCGACCAGGGCCTGCTGAACAACGTCGACGCGGTGGCCCAGCGCGACGGCTGGGACAAGTTCCTGCCCGAGACCGTGCTGAGCGCCATCCGCGTCAACGGCCACTACTACGCCGCGCCGGTCAACATCCACAACATGACCTGGTTCTGGTTCTCCAAGGCCGCCTTCAAGAAGGCCGGCATCGCGGAAGAGCCCAAGAACTTCGATGAGCTGTTTGGGGCGCTGGACAAGCTCAAGGCCGCCGGCCTTGTGCCGCTGGCCCATGGCGGCCAGCCCTGGCAGGACGGCATCGTCTTCACGGCCGTGCTGGCCCACTACGGCGGCCGCGACCTGTATCTCAAGATCTTCCGCGACCGCGACCCCAAGGCCATCCTGGGCGAGGACTTCAAGAAGGTGCTGCTGGCCTACAAGAAGCTGCAGGGCTACACCGACAAGGGCTCGCCCGGCCGCAACTGGAACGACGCCACCGCCATGCTCATCAGCGGCCGCGGCGGCGTGCAGATCATGGGCGACTGGGCCAAGGGCGAGTTCGCCCAGGCCAAGCAGGAGGCCGGCAAGGACTACGGCTGCGCCCCAGGCTTCGGCCCCAAGGCGCCCTACATCATCCAGGGCGACGTGATGGTCTTCCCCAAGACCGACAAGCCCGACCAGGTCAAGGCCCAGCAGCTGCTGGCCAGCGTCATCACCCAGCCCGCCACGCAAGTCGCCTTCAGCATGAAGAAGGGCTCCATCCCCATCCGCACCGACGTCGACGTCAGCCAGATGGACATGTGCGCCCAGATGGGCGTGGCCGCGATGAAGGACAAGTCGCGCCAGCTCGGCAACGGCGAGATCTACATCACGCCCGACCAGAACGGCGCCCTGCAGGACGTGCTGACGAGCTACTGGAACCGCAACATTCCGGTCGAGAAGGTCCAGAAGGACATCGTCAACGCGCTGAAGTCCTGACGATGAAACGCCGTTCCCTCGCGGCCTGGGGCGCGCTGCTGCCCCTGGCCGTCATCGTTCTCGTCGGCTATGTCGGCACGGTGCTGTGGACGCTGCGCACCTCCGTGTCCAGCTCGCGCACCTTCCCCAAGGACGACTTCGTCGGCCTGCAGCAGTTTGAACGCCTGCTCGACAACGATCGCTGGCAGCTCGCCATCCACAACCTCGCCGTCTACGGCGTGCTCTACATCGTCGCGGCCATGCTGCTGGGCTTTCTGCTGGCCGTCTTCATCGACCAGAAGGTGCGCGGCGAGGGCGTGCTGCGCACGGCCTTCCTGTACCCGTATGCGATGTCCTTCGTCGCGACCGGCCTGGTCTGGCAATGGGTGCTCAACCCCGACAGCGGCCTGCAGAACGCGATGCAGCAGATGGGCTGGAAGGATTTCAGCTTCGACTGGATCGTTGACCAGGACATGGTCATCTACACCGTCGTCATTGCCGGCACCTGGCAGGGTGCGGGGCTGGTGATGGCGCTGATGCTGGCCGGCCTGCGCGGCATCGACGAGGAGATCTGGAAGGCCTCGAAGCTGGACGGCATCCCGACCTGGCGCGTCTACCTGTCCATCGTGTTGCCCATGATGGGCCCGACGCTGGCGACCGTCTTCACGCTGCTGGCCACGGGCGTCGTCAAGGTCTTCGACACCGTCGTCGCGATGACCCAGGGAGGCCCCGGCACGGCCAGCGACGTGCCGGCCAAGTTCATCATGGACCATCTCTTTGGCCGCGCCAACCTGGCGCTGGCTTCGGCGGGCGCTGTGGTGTTGCTGCTCACGGTCCTCGCCTTGGTCGCGCCGCTCGCCTATGCCCGCAGCCGCCAGGCCGCGAAGGGAGGCCACGCATGAAGCGCACCAAGCATTGGGCCCGCATCGGCGTCTACGCCTTCCTGCTCTTCGCCGCGGCCTTCTTCCTGCTGCCGCTGTACGTGATGCTGACGACCTCGTTCAAAAGCATGGAGGAGATCCGCCTCGGCCAGATCTTCGCGCTGCCGTCGGCGCCCTCGCTGGGCGCCTGGCGTGCCGCCTGGAGCGAAGCCTGCACGGGCGTCAGCTGCGAAGGCATTCGCGGCGGCTTCTGGAGCTCGGTGGCCATCACGGTGCCGTCGGTCATCCTGCCCATCCTGCTTGGGGCCATCAACGGCTATGCGCTCTCCTGGTGGAAGCCCAAGGGCGGCCAGTGGCTGTTCGGCGTGCTGATGATGGGCGCCTTCATCCCCATCCAGGTGATGATCTATCCGCTCGTCAAGCTGGAGGCGGCCATCGGCATCTACAGCAGCCTGCCCGGCATCGTCGCCGTGCACCTGGTGTTCGCCATGCCCATCATGACGCTGCTGTTCCGCAACTACTACGCCAGCCTGCCGACCGAGCTGTTCAAGGCGGCGCGCGTTGACGGCGGCGGCTTCTGGCGCATCTTCGTGCAGCTGGTGCTGCCGATGTCCACGCCGATGCTGATCGTCGCGGCCATCATGCAGATCACCGGCGTGTGGAACGACTACATCCTCGGCCTGACCTTCGCCGGCCGCGAGAACCAGCCGATGACGGTGCAGCTCAACAACGTCATCAACACGACGACGGGTGAGCGTCTCTACAACCTCAACATGGCCGCGACGATCCTGACGTCCGCCGTGCCCCTGTTGGTCTATCTGATTTCCGGCCGCTGGTTCGTGCGCGGCATTGCAGCGGGCGCAGTCAAATGAGTGGCGTGAACATCCAAGGTCTGAGCATCAAGTTCGGCCACAACGAGGTCATCAAGAACCTGGACCTCCAGGTCGTCGAGGGCGAATTCCTCGTGCTGCTCGGCCCTTCGGGCTGCGGCAAGTCGACGCTGCTGCACAGCATCGCCGGCCTCATCGACGTGAGCGCAGGCAGCATCCACATCGGCGGCCAGGACATGACCGACGCTGAGCCCTCCGAGCGCGGCATCGGCATGGTCTTCCAGAGCTATGCGCTGTACCCGACGATGACGGTGGAGCGCAACATGTCCTTCGGCCCGCGCGTGGCCGGCATTCCCAAGGCCGAGATCGAGCGACGCGTGACGCGGGCGGCCGACATGCTGCAGCTGACGCCGCTTCTTAGCCGCAAGCCGGCTCAGCTGTCCGGCGGCCAGCGCCAGCGCGTCGCCATCGGCCGGGCGCTGGTGCGCGAGGCCGGCGTCTTCCTGTTCGACGAGCCGCTGTCCAACCTCGACGCCAAGCTGCGCGCCGAGCTGCGCCGCGAATTGAAGCTGCTGCACCAGACGTTGGGCAACACGATGATCTACGTGACCCACGACCAGGTCGAGGCCATGACGCTGGCCTCGCGCATCGTCGTCATGAAGAGCGGCGTCATCCAGCAGATCGGTACGCCCAGCGAGGTCTACGAGCGCCCGGCCAATCTCTTTGTCGCGGGCTTCCTCGGTTCGCCCGCCATCAACATGGTGCCGGCCCGGGTCGGTGCCGACGGCCGCTCGCTTGAAGGCGCGCTGCCTCTGCGGCTGGCCGAGGGGCGTGCGAAGGCCGGCCAGAGCCTCGTGCTCGGCGTGCGGCCCGAGCACGTGCGCCTGCAGTCGGATGGCCGCTGGCGCGCGACCGTGCAATTGGTCGAGCCCATGGGCAACCACCAGGTCGTCTGGATGAAGCTGGGCGAGCAGGGCTTCTCGGTCCTGGTGCACGACGGCCGCCGCATCTTGGCCGGCGACGAGCTGGCCTTCGACATCGACGAGACCGCGCTCTGCGTCTTCGACGCCGCCAGTGAACAACGCCTGAGCTGAAACCGCCATGAAGATCCTTCTGCTCGCCCTGACAGCCGCGCTCGCCAGCGTCGCTAACGCTGAAACTGTGCGGGCTTTTCTGACGACCGCCGACCAGCAGCAGTTGCTGGCGCCAAGCGAAGTGAGCAAGTCCGCCAACAAGGCCGATGCTGTGATCCGCATCGACCCGAAGCGCCAGCACCAGCGCATCGCCGGCTTCGGAGCGGCCATCACCGAGGGCTCGGCCTGGCTGATTCGCCACGGCATGAGCGAGCCCCAGCGCGACGCGCTGATGCGCGAGCTGTTCACGCGCGAGGGGAATGACGGTAAGGGCCTGGGCTTCGAGTTGACTCGGCTCACGATCGGCGCATCGGACTTCTCGCGCCGCCACTACAGCCTCGACGACATGCCGCCGGGCCAGACCGACCCCGAGCTGAAGAACTTCTCTCTCAACACCGAACGCGCCGACGTCATCCCCGCCGTCAAGCAGGCCCTGGCGCTCAATCCCAAGCTGCAGGTGATGGCCTCGCCATGGAGCGCGCCGGGCTGGATGAAGACGACCGACAGCCTCGTGCAGGGGCAGCTCAAGCCCGAGTTCTACGGCGCCTTTGCCCGCTACATGGTGCGCTACGTCGAGAGCATGCGGGCCGAGGGCGTGCCCATCTTTGCGCTGACGCTGCAGAACGAGCCGCACTTCGAGCCGCCCGACTACCCCGGCATGCGCATGACGCCGGCCACGCGCGCGACCGTCGTCGGCCAGCACCTCGGCCCGTTGCTCAAAGCCCAAGGCCTGAAGACGCAGATCCTGGAGTGGGATCACAACTGGGACGAGCCGTGGAGCCCGCTGTCCATGCTGTCCGATGCGACGGCGCGCAAATACGTTTCCGGCGTGGCCTGGCATTGCTACGCGGGCGACGTGGCGGCGCAGTCCCAGGTGGCCCAGCATTTCCCCGAGCTGGACGTCTGGTTCACCGAGTGTTCCGGCGGCGAATGGAAGCCGCAGTGGGCCGAGACACTGCCCTGGATCACGCGCAACCTCATCATCGGCAGCACCCGCCACGGCGCTCGTGGCGTGCTGATGTGGAACCTGGCGCTGGACCCGCAATACGGCCCGCACCTGGGCGGTTGCAAGGACTGCCGTGGCGTCGTCACCATCGACCCCAAGACCGGCAAGGTCACGCGCAACATCGAGTACTACGCCTTCGGCCACGCCAGCCGTTTCGTGCAGCAGGGCGCACGGCGCATCGACTCGGAAGGCGGCGAGGGCAAGAAGACTGGCCTGGACCACGTCGCGTTCACGAACCCGGATGGCAGCACGGCGCTGATCGTCAGCAACTCCGCCGGCGCGCCCCGCCGCTTCACGGTGCAGGCGCCGGGCCGGCGCTTCAGCTACGAGCTGCCGGCCAGCGGCGTCGTGACCTTCACCTGGTGACCGCTGGGCGCTGGCCGCGCGTGACATCCGTCCTGAGTTCTAACGACTCGGCGCGTGACTGATGTCACGTGGCGCGGCCCATCCTGGCTAGGATGGGCCGATGACGGGATCCCTGCTGATCAGCACCAGCTTGATCGCCCTGCTTGGCGTGGCGCTGCTGGTGCTGGCGCGGCTGGAGCCTGGTCATCCCCACATCAGCGACTGGGGCTGGAGCCATGTCCTGCTCGCCGTGGGCCTCACGCTGGGCATCGCCCTCGTGCCGCCGGACCCGGAGTCCGTGCACTACAAGCTCCAGGCCACCGTGGCGACGGCCGCCGTCATCGCCTCGCTGTCTCTGCAACTGGCTGGCGCGGCGCGCTACCGCGGCCGGCTCTGGCGCTGGCGGCGCAACGCGCCGCTGTTCGCGTCCCTGCTCGGCTTCATCCTGGCGCTGGCACTGGTGCAGCAGCGCCATGCCGTCGTTGCCGCTGCCCTGATCCTGACCGCCGGCGCCTGGCTGGCCGCCGCCTGGCTGTGGCGGGATGGGGCGACCGGCGAGCGCTTCGTCGCCGGCTGCTTTGCGGCCTCCGGCCTGGTGCACCTCAGCGGCCCGCTGCTGGACCCGCTGGCCCGCTCTCCCATCACCCACATCCTCGGTACCTATGTGCAGGCCGTGCTGGCCATGGCGCTGATCCTGCTGTCGGTGCGCCGCGCCCATCACGAGACGCAGCGAGTCAATTCGCAGCTGCGCCAGCTCTACGAGCAGTCCATGCAGGGTCTGCTTGTCGTGCGCGAGTCGCGGGCCGTCTATGCCAACCCGGCGGCGCTGGCCATGTTCGGTTTCGACCGCGTGGAGGACATCGGCCCCATCGGCCCGCTGATCGCCACTTCCGACATCGAGGCCGCGCGCGCCCGCTACCAACGCCTGCTGCAGGAGCGCAGCGGCCAGATCGCCTGGGAGGGCGAGCGCTACCGCAGCGATGGCCAGGCCGTCTATCTGCGTGGCAGCTCCAGCTATATCGAATGGGAGGGTGGGCCGGCCCTGCTGGTGCTGATGCTGGACGACACCGCGCGCCAGCGCGCCATCGAGGCGCTGCGCCGCCAGGCCCTGCATGACGAGCTGACCGACCTGCCCAACCGCCACGCCGCCCTGGCCCGCCTGGCCGAGCTGACGGTGCCCGGCAGCCCGGGATTCGCGCTGCTGTCGGCCGACCTGGACCGCTTCCAGCTCGTCAACGAAAGCCTGGGCCACGAGACCGGCGACGCGCTGCTGCAGGCCATCGCGACACGCCTGCGCGAGGCCCTGCCGCCCGAGGCCCTGCTGGCACGACTGGGCGAAGACCAGTTCCTGCTGCTGCAGCCCGGCGTCGATGACGACGCGGGCGCCCTGCTGGTTGGCCAGCGCCTGCTGGCGCTGATGAACGCGCCCTTTGCCGTTGCCCACCGGGCCCTGTATGTGCACCTGTCGGTCGGCATCGCGCTTTTCCCTGCCCATGGCCGGGATGGCGCGGCCCTGCTGCGTGCGGCTGATGTGGCCATGCACCAGGCCAAGCAGCAGGCCGGCGCGGCCGTCGTTGCCTTTCGGCCCGGCATGTCGGCAGCGGCGGGCGGCCTGCTGGAGATCGAACAGGCCCTGGCCGCGGCCATCGAGCGTGAGGAGTTCCAGCTCGACTACCAGCCGAAATTCGAGGCCGGCACGCGCCGTCTGGCGGGCTTCGAGGCCCTGGTGCGCTGGCAGCGCCCCGGGCGCGGCCGCGTCAGCCCGGCGGACTTCATTCCCGCCGCCGAGCGCACCGGCCAGATCGTGCCGCTCGGCGCGCTGATCCTGCGCCAGGCGGCCCAGCAACTGCGTGCCTGGCAGCAGCAGGGCCTGGCCGTGATGCCGGTGGCCGTGAATGTGTCGCCGCTGCAGTTCGAGGACACCGGCTTTGCCGATTGGGTGCTGGACCTGGTGCGCGCGCATGGCTTGGCGCCGACGCTGATCGAGGTCGAGATCACCGAGACCGCCGCGATGACGCACATGGACCGTGTGCTGCCCCAGCTTGCCCGGCTGCGCGACGCCGGCGTGGGCGTGGCGTTCGACGACTTCGGCACCGGTCAGAGCTCGCTGACCCTGCTGCGCCGCCTGCCCATCACCACACTCAAACTTGATCGCAGCATGATCGACCCACTGCCCGAGCCGTCCGCCGGCGCCGTCGTGCGCGCGGCCTGCGTGCTGGCCCAGGCGCTGGGCCTGGCCATCGTGGCGGAAGGCGTCGAGACCGAGGCGCAGGCCACCGAGGTCGAGGCCTTGGGCTGCACACATCTGCAGGGCTGGCTGTTGGCCAAGCCCCTGGCGCCCGCTGCAGCTGCGGCGCTTCTCAGCTCGCCATCAGCTCACCCATCCGGACCGAGCCTCCCGGTTGCCACGCCGGGTTGAACTGCAGGCCGCTGTTCTCGAACAGCATGACGACCGTGGAGCCGAGCAGGAAACGGCCCATCTCGTCGCCCTGGGCCAGCGTCGCTTGTCCAGGTGTGTAGTCCCACTCGCGTACCGGGCCGGCGCGGTTGATGACGCCATGCCAGACCGTGGCCATGCTGCCGACGATGGTGGCGCCGACCAGCACCAGCACCCAGCGACCCAAGGTGTCGTCATCGAACACGCAGACGACGCGCTCGTTGCGCGCAAACAGCCCCGGCACGCCGCGCGCCGTCGTCGGGTTCACCGAGAACAGCTCGCCCGGCACATGCACCATGCGCACCAGCCGCCCGGCGGCCGGCATGTGGATGCGGTGGTAGTCCTTGGGGCTGAGGTAGAGGTTGGCGAACAGGCCGTCCTTGAACCGCGCCGCGAGCTGCGCGTCGCCGCCGACCAGGGCCGTCGTCGTGAAGGCCTGTCCCTTGGCCTGGAAGATCTGGTCGCCCTGGATGCGGCCCACCTGGCTGATCGAGCCGTCCACCGGGCAGATCAGCGGAGCATCGGCCAGCGGCCGGGCACCGGGTTTCAGCGCCCGGGTGAAGAAGTCGTTGAAGGTCTTGTAGGCCGTGATGTCGGGCTCGGCCGCCTCGGCCATGTTGACGCCGTAGCGCCCGACAAAGCGGCGGATGACCGAGGTCGTCACGCCACCCAGCGGCTTGGACGCGTAATGCCCGGCCAGGCGTGTCATCGCCTGCTTGGGCATCAGGTATTGGGGCAGGACTTTGAGGCGGTCGGACATGAGCGGGCTTGAGCGGGCAGGCCTTGGATTCTAGGAAGCCCCCGGCTGAGGGAAAGTCTGGGGCCCCGGGTGGCTTGCGGCATGGTGACTTTGCGACATCATCCGCGCCGGCGCGACGCCATCGCATGGCGGACGCAGACCTCGAACAGATTCAGGGAGATTTCATGCGCAAATGGATGATGGGATTGGCCGCCGCATGGCTGGTCGTTTTGACGGGCTGCGCGTCCAAGCCGCAAAACCCGGTGCCGCTCAACAAGGCCGCCATCGGTGGCGGTTCGGGCAAGGTGGGCGTCGTGATGACGGCACTGCCCAAGGTGGACACCGAGTTTCCGGGCGCCGGTTGCCTGCTTTGCCTGGGCGTGGCGAACGCTGCCCACAGCACGCTGACAGGCTATGTCCGCACCCTGCCGCTGGAAGACCTGGCCACGCTGAAGGACCAGGCCGCGTCCTTCATCGTCAAGAGCGGCGGCAGTGCGACGGCCCTGGCCACCGATCTGAAGCTCGATGACCTGCCCAAGTTCAGTGGTGACGCCGTGAAATTCGCGCGCCAGGACTTCCGCGGCCTGCGCGACAAGCACGGTGTCGATCGCCTGCTGGTCATCCAGATCAACGCCCTGGGCGTGTGGCGCAACTATTCGGCCTATGTGCCGACGGCCGAGCCCAAGGCCGTCTTCAAGGGCGTGGCCTACATGGTGGATCTGCGCACCAACGCGCTGGATTGGTACAAGCCCATCGACATCAACAAGGCCGCTGCGGCAACTGCCTGGGACCAGCCGCCCAAGTTCCCGGGCCTGACCAATGCCTATTTCGAGGCCCTGGAGCTTGGCAAGGATGCCGTCCTCAAGCCGCTGCAATGAGGGTGGCCGGCATCTGCGCCGGGCACTGATCCTCGCGGCGATGCTGCTGCCCTGCGGGGTGGGGGCGCAGGCGCGCGGTGACAGCTGGGCGCTGGGCTGGGACAGCCTGGCGCGGCCCGGCGTCGAATTCCGTGGTGTGCTGGACCGGGATGGCGCCGGCGTCAACACGGGGCAGATGATGTACCCGGCGCCGAACGCCGCCGGCCTGCTCGTGGCCATACTGACCCATGCCGCCGTCAACGAGGGCGTGCAACGGGCGCAGGCCAACAAGCTGCAGCAGCGGGCCGACCTGGTGGTGGCGCCTTATCAGGGCATCGTGGCCCTGATGACGCCGGAGGGCCTGATGACGCAGGCGCGCGGCTTCCTGTCCGGCGCCGCCACGCCCATGGCCGAGGCGCGCTGGCGGCTCGAGCTGGTGCCGGCGTTCTGGATGACGCAGGACAGCCGTGCACTGATCGTGCAGGCGGAGGCCGGCTGGCGCGACGCATCGGTGCCGAACCCGCAGCGCCGTGCAGCGGTCACCGTCGTGTCCGACCCCTTGCTGGAGGAAAACGCGGTGGAGGCCTGGTCCAGCAAGGAAGGCGAACTGCTGGTCCGGCGCACGGCCCAGCTGCTGGCGATGGCGGCAGAGGCGCTGGCCGGCGATCTGCCGCCCAATGCGGCGGATGAAGGGCGCCACCGCACGGTTCGCTACCTCGAAGGTCGTCGGGAGCGCATGGAGCGCGCCCAGGTACTGCAGCAGCGCTGCGGGCGGGCCCTGCTCAGGACGCTGACCGGCGAATTGAAGTCGGTGCCGCTGTCCAACCCACCGGAAGCTGAGGCGGGCTGCCCCGCCGCAGTCCCAGCGCCGCCACGAGCGGCGCCGGTCGCCAGCGAAGCGGCCTCGGCGCCCGGCTGAACGGGCCGTCCAGCGGGCAGGGCTTGCCAGCGCCATCCTAGGGTGAGCGCCAGAGTACGGGACGCTGGCAGCGTCGACCCGAGTTATTCTGGCGCCGCTTGAAAACATGCTCGCTCCAAAGCGAGCAATACGACGACAGGGAGTTGTCCATGCGCAGACTTTTGACATCATTGACCCTGGCGTGCGCCGCGCTGCTGAGCGCGACCGCGGCGCACGCCACAGTGGATTGGAGCTGGTCTTTCTCGAAGCCGGTCCTCAACTTGGCTGACAGTCCGTCGGTCTTCGTGACCCTCACCAACCACTCGACGTCCGATGAGAACATCGGGTGGGCCTTTGTTGACGCGAACTCGTTTGGCTTTTTCCTCGGTCTCGTCATGGACCCGAACGGCAACGTGCTGACGCCGGCGATTCTGGGTGTGCAGAGCCCCATCGCACCCGGCCAATCGGTGACCTTCGAGGCCCTGCGGTTCTCTTTCGTTCCCGGCGCACCTTACGGGCCCGGTTTACCGAATCCCGGCGTCGCCATCTCGCCGACGATCGTGGCTGAGATCGGGAACACCTGCTCCTATTGGGTTTCCGGCTCTGTGTGCCGTCAGGATCCGTTGCCGGCGTCGAGCGCGTTGACGATCATCTATTCACCTGCTCCGGAACCTGCCTCCTGGGGTCTGTTGGCAGCGGGCCTGATTGCCGTCGGCATGAGTGCCCGCATCTCGCGGGCCCGGGAGCGTCGATAAAATCCCCGGGTGTCCCTCGCCTTTGCTCATAGCTCTTTCTACCGTTTCACGCCCATAGAAGATCCCTCGGCGCTGGCGGCTTGGCTTCGTGAGGTCGCTCATGGCTTGGGTGGCGTCATCCTGGTGGCGAGTGAAGGCCTGAGCGCGGCTGTCGCGGGCACGGTTGATGCCGTCCAGGCCTTCGAGGGGGAACTTCAGGCCCGGCCGGGCTTTGCCGACCTGCACGTCAAACACAACGCCTGCGAGCGCTTGCCTTTCAGCCGCCTCAAGGTCTCCGTCAAGCGCGAGGTCGTCGCCTTCGGCATCCCTGGCGTCAGCGGCGAAGACACCGGCACCCATGTCAGCCCGCAGCGCTTTCGCGAACTGCTGGCCGACCCCGCCACCGTCGTCCTCGACAACCGCAACACCTTCGAGTTCAAGCTGGGGCGCTTCCGCGGCGCCATCGACCCCGGCGTGGCCCACTTCCGCGACTTCCCGGCCTATGTCGAGGCACACCKCGACGAATGGCAGGGCAAGACGGTCGCGATGTACTGCACCGGTGGCATCCGCTGCGAGAAGACAGCAGCGTGGATGCAGGCCCAGGGCCTGAAGGTCGCGCAGCTCGACGGCGGCATCCTGGGCTTCCTCGAAGCCTTTCCCGACGCCGCAGCCGATTGGCAGGGCGAGTGCTACGTCTTCGACAAGCGCATCGCCATCGATGCCGCCGGCCGCGAGACGGGCACGACGGCCGAGCAAGTCTTCAGCGACCCGGCCGACGCCTGGCGGCTGGCGCGGGCGCGGCGGCTGGATCCCGAGGACTGACGTCCGCAGCTTCAGCGCGCCGCCGCATGCACCTTGTGAGCGACGGACAGCAACCGTGAGCTCATGCGAAGGCCAGCGCGTTCCGCGCCGTCAAGCAGCACATCGAAACGCACGCGCCCGCCAACGACCAGAAACTGAATGGCGCCGGCGCGCGGCGAGGCCTCGCCGGAAGCGCCCTCGCTGACCAGCAGCAGCCCGCGCCGTGCGCTGGCCGTCTCGCCCTGAGCCAGGAATAGCAGGTGCACGGCCGGGTCGGCATCGGCCGCGCGCACGCGCCGCACCTGCACCGGCCGCGCCTGCACCGTGCGCCCCTGCAGGGTCTGGCTCAGCTCGCCGAGCATGGCTTCCGAGCCCTGCACGCCGATGACAAAGGGCGCATCGATAGCACCCAGCGCGCCGTCGGGCCAATCCACATAGGCCGTGAACTTGTAGAGGAACTCGGCCTTGATGCGCACCTCGCCGCCGGCATCGTCGGTCTGTGCATGGCTCATGCCGGCCGTCAGCAAGCCCAGCGCGAAGGCCAGCAGCGGCCTGCGCCGCGCCGGTGTCACGGGGTCCACCGCAGTTGCGCGTAGGCCTCGGGCCCGAAGACGCTGCGGCCCGGCGCAGCATTGGCCTCGGCATGGCGGCCATGCAGCAGGTTGCGGCCGCCCAGCGTCAGCGCCAGCGTGGGGGTGGCGCGCCAGCCGTAGTTGAAGTCCAGCACCGTGTAGGCGGGCACGGCCGGCTTCGGCAGCGCGGCGACATGGCGCAGCGCCACGTCCAGCTCATGGCGATCCGCCGGCTGCAGCGTGGCGCGCAGCTGCCATTGCCGCGGCGGGTCGTTGCCCAGCGCGGACGGCCCCACCGGGTCGCGGCTGCCCGGCTGCACGGCCAGATCTTGTTGCAGGGCATTGAAGCCGGCACTCCAGCGCAGCCAGGGCAGCGGCTGCCAGTGCGCCCAGGCTTCCAGGCCCCAGCTGTTGCCGGCGATCATGTTCTGCACCACGGCGTTGGGCGGCGGCTGGCCGCTGCGCAGCTTCTGCCAGTCATGCTGGTACAGCGCCAGCGCATAGCTCAGCGTGCTGCTCGGCTGGCCGCGGTGGCCCAGCTCGACCACGCGCGCGACCTCCGACACGAAGTCGGCCCCGCCCGCGATGATGAAGGGCGGCTTGGGCGGCAGGCGCAGGTCGCGGTCCAGCCGGGCCGGCGCGCGCACCGCGCGCGACAGCGAGGCCCACCACTGCCAGCGCGCCGACGGCGACCAGGCCAGGCGCAGCGACGGCAGCGTCTCCCAGCCGGTGTAGTCGTTGTGCTCGAACTTCGTGCCCGCCGTCAGCCGCCAGCCGTCCGCCAGGGTCAGCTCGTCCTGCACGAACAGGTTGTGCCATTGCTGCCGCGCGCTTTCGGGCACGAAGCCGAACACCAGCCCCGGCGCGATGTGGTCGCGCGAGCTCCGCCAGCCGCCGCCCCAGTCGATCTGGTGCGCGCCCCAGGCCAGGCTGTGCTGCGCCTCCAGGTCCAGCACCGTGAAGCGCGGGCTGTACAGGATCGTGTCCTCGCGCCGCACATGGTCGTAGTAGGCCTGCAGGCGCAGCCGCGAGCCGCCGTCCAGCCGGCCAGTCCAGCGCGCCAGCAGGTTCTGCCCCGACGTGCTGACGCCGCCGAGGTTGCGTGTGCCACTCAGGCGGTCTGCCGTATCGCCGCGGTAGACGTCGCCCTGCACGGTCAGCCCGTCCTCGCCGCTCAGCCAGTCGGCGCGCCAGCCCAGTTGCCAGCGTCGCGACTTGTCCGTCACGGCCACGCCGGCTTCGGTCTCGGTGGCATCGCGCTGCAGCAGCTTGGCGTAGGCGCGCCAGTCGCCTTGCAGCGGCAGCTTGCCGCCGAGGCGCAGCGCGGCCGAGCGCTCGTCGGTGCCGGCGTCGGCGCGCAGCAGCAGCCCCGTGTCCGCGGCCGGCCGGCGGATGATGTTGATCACCCCATTGACCGCGTTCGTGCCCCAGACGCTGCCGCCCGGGCCGCTGATGACCTCGATGCGGGCGACGTCGTCCAGCAGCACGTCCTGCTGGTCCCATTGCACACCCGAGAAATAGGGCGCGTAGACCGTGCGGCCGTCGATCAGCACCAGCAGCTTGTTGCCCACCGAGTCGTTGAAGCCCCGGGCGCTGATGGCGTACTGGTTGGCGTTGAGCCGCGCGACCTGCAGGTTGGGCGCCAGCAGCAGCGCCTCGGGCAGGCTGCGCGCGCCTGAGCGGCGTATCGCCTCGGCGCTGATCACGTACAGCGAAGCCGGCACCTGCGCCAGCTTCTCGATACGCCGCGACACCGAGCTGATTTCGATGTTGGACAGCTGCTCCAGCGACAGATCGCTCAGGTCCTGCGCCGTTGCGGGGGAGGCCAGCAGCGCCAGCAGCGCCAGCAGCACGGCGCTGCCGCCGGCTCGGCGGCGGGTGGGGCGAGGCTTGTCCTCGTCAGTTGGCTGGCGCACGGATCACCTCCCTGTCGTCGGAGGTCTGAAATGACCCGGACTGGTCGCGCCAGCATAACAACGCTGTCCGCTGGATGCGGCGTCGCCGGCGCCGCTGGATAGACCCGCGGCCGGACCCCGCGGCGGAAGATTGATTCCCCCAGTTCGGAACAAAGCTTCCGGGCGGCGGCGGGTGCGTCGTGCCGCAAACGCCGACAATGCCACCGCGCGCCGCTTGCGCGCACCGAAATCCCCTCATTCGATGTCTCATCTGATCGTCCACGGCGGCACGCCCCTCTCGGGCCGCATCATTCCCTCGGCGAACAAAAACGCCGTCCTGCCCATCCTCTGCGCCACGCTGTTGACCAGGCAGCCGGTGCGCCTGCGCGGTGTGCCCGAGATCACCGACGTCAAGAAGATCGTCGAGGTCTTCCGCAAGCTCGGCTCGCAGGTCGAACTGGACTTCAAGACCGGCATCCTCGACGTCCACCACCGCGACACCCATTTCGACCCGGCCACCGACCGCCTGCCCGAGGAGATGCGCTCCTCGATCATGCTGGTGCCGGGCCTGATGGCCCGGTTCGGCGCCGCCCGTATCGAGGACGACGTCAAGGGCTGCACGCTGGGTGCACGCGAGATCGACCCGCACGTCGAGGTGTTCGAGCGCTTCGGCGCCCAGGTCCAGCGCCTGCCCGACGGCCTGGTGCTGCGCGTGCACCGCCCGCTGACGGCCAACCATCACTGGACCGACTACGCCTCCGTCACGACGACCGAGAACTTCGTGCTGTGCGCGGCGCTGGCCGACGGCGTCTCCACGCTGACCAACGCCGCCAGCGAGCCGCATGTGCAGGAGTTCTGCAACTTCATGTCGCTGCTGGGCGCAAAGATCGAGGGCCATGGCACGTCCAAGCTGAAGATCACCGGCGTGCAGGAGCTGGGCGGCGCCGACTACACCTTCACCGAAGACTTCCACGAGATCGTCACCTTCCTGGCCCTGGGCGCCATCACCGGCGGCAACGTGCAGGTCAAGAACGGCGCGCCGGAGATGTTCCCGCTGCTGGACCGCACCTTCGCCAAGTTCGGCGTGCAGATCGTCCACGAGGACGGCTGGAGCCGCTGCGTGACCAATGGCCCGCTGAAGGTGAAGGAGCCCTTCACCCGCAACATCCTGCAGAAGGTGGAAGCCGCGCCCTGGCCCTATGTGCCGGTGGACCTGCTGCCCATCTTCGTGGCCCTGGGCGTCAAGGCCGAAGGCAGCGTGATGTTCTGGAACAAGGTCTATGACGGCGCCATGGGCTGGACCAGCGAGCTGGCCAAGTTCGGCGCCCATGCCTTCCTGAGCGATCCGCACCGCATGATCACCTTCGGCGGCAAGCCGCTGAGCCCGGCCGAGGTCGAGAGCCCCTACATCATCCGCGTCGCCATCGCGCTGCTGATGGTGGCGGCCAGCATTCCCGGCAAGAGCGTGATCAAGAACGCGACGCCGATCCGCCGCGCCCACCCCAATTTCGTCGAGCACATTGGCGAACTCGGGGCGCGCATGGAGTGGGTCGAGGGAGATTGAAATGGAGCCCCTCGCCCAGTCGCGCCGCGCTGTACGCGGGCGCGCCCGGTCGGGCTTGCCGACCGCGCAGCGGGCAAGCCCGCAGCCCTTCGGCAGGCACATGCCGCCCACTGGGCGCCATGTGTCCAGCCTCAGCCCCCTGGGGGACGGCGATGCTTGCGGCATTGAGCCGCAAGCACATCGCCATGGCGGGCCGGCTCGGGAGCGGCCCAGCGCTCGGCCCGAAAAACGGGGTCGCTGAAGTGCGTGGGGCGTTGGCGGTAGCCGCACTGGTTTTCACGGCCGCGGCAGCGTCCTCTGTTGCGTCGCCCGCCGACACCATCCGCTGGGTGGCGCAGGACGTGCCGCCGCACTTCAGCTTCGTGCAGGGCCAGCCGCCGCGCAGCGTGGCCGAGCTGGGCCACGGCGAGGTGGACGGCTTCATGCGCGTGCTGCTGGCGCGCATGCCCGAGTTCCGGCATGAGTTCGTCGAGGCCAGCACCGCCCGCTATGAGGCCGAGAGCCGCCGCGGCGAGACCCTGTGCTCGACCCTGCATGTGCGCACGCCCGAGCGCCTGCAGTGGCTCTATTTCTCGCACCTCTACCCGCCGCTGATCTCGCGCGAGATCCATGTCATCGTGCCGCGCCAGCGGCTGGCCGAGCTGTCTCGGGCCCGGCCCGGGGACGACCGCCTCGTGCTGGCCGACCTGCTCAAGCGCCAGGACCTGCGCCTGCTGCTGGCACGGGACCGCGCCTTCGGCGCGCAGATCGACAGCCTGCTGTCACACCAGGTCGTGCCACGGCTGGCTGTCGGCGCCCAGCTCAGCACCCAGCTGCTGGACATGCTGCGCGCCGGCCGCATGGACTACACGCTGGAGTACCCCAGCGTCGTCAAGGAATACCTGGCCCGCGTCGGCGACCCCGGCGCCCTGGTGGCGCTGCCGGTGGCCGAGGGCCTGAGCACGTTGCTGGCCACGGTCTCCTGCAGCCGCACGCCGCAGGGCAGGCGGCATATCGAGGCCATCGACGCCGCGGTGCGCAAGCTCGCCCGGGAGCCCAACCGCGAGGCCTGGGTGCGTCAATGGCGCGGCAACCGTGCCGAGCCCCAGGACATGAAGCGGCTGAACGCCTACATGGACGAACGCGCCCGCGGCGGGCCGCGCATCGAATAGGCCGTGGCGAGACCGCCCAAGCCGGTCCTGCCGCTGCGCGAAGGCGTCGCGGCAAGTGCCGTGTTCTGTCCCGCCGGGCCCTGGGGCTCCATGGCCGCCTTCCTCGCCGAGCGCCTGCCGCGCGTGGTCGACTGGCCGGAACGCCTCGCGCGCGGCGACGTGGTGGACGACGCCGGCCACGCGGTCGTCGACTCGCCCTACCGTGGCGGTCGGCGCGTCTACTACTGGCGCCACCTGGACGTCGAGCCCGACATTCCGGCCGGCGAGCGCATCGTCTTCCAGGACGAGCACCTCCTTGTCGCCGACAAGCCGCATTTCCTGCCGGTGACGCCCAGCGGCATCTACGCTCGGCAGACGCTGATGGCACGTCTGCGCCACGCCACCGGCCTGGCGGACCTCAATCCCGTGCACCGGCTGGACCGCGAAACGGCGGGCCTCGTCGTCTTCAACCTCCGCCGTGACGAGCGCGACGCCTACCACCGCCTGTTCCGCGAGCGTGCCGTCACCAAGGTCTACGACGCCATCGCGCCGCTGGGTGCCGGCCCCTGGCCGCGCGTGGTGCGGCACCGCCTGGAGGAGCCGACGGGCGACAACTTCATGCAGATGCAGGTCGTCAACGGCGAACCCAACGCCGAGACCTGGGTCGATCTCGTCGAGCTCTTGCCCGATGGGTTGGCGCGTTACGAGCTGCGTCCCCACACGGGGCTGCGTCACCAGCTGCGCGTGCAGATGAATGCCCTGGGTCTGCCGCTCGTCGGCGATCGCATCTACCCCGTGCTGCAGCCTCACGAGAACCCGCCGCGCTTTGACGCGCCGCTGCAGCTGGTGGCGCGGGCGATTGCATTCATGGACCCCGTTACAGGCCAGCCGCGGAGCTTCGAACGCGCGGCCCTCACAATCGCGCCGGAATGAACGCGCCGCCCAATCCCCAAGCCCAGGTCCAGGAACTGCGCCGCCAGCTGCAGTCCCTGCTTGACGCCGCCAAGGCCAATGAGCGCAAGCTGGACCGCTTCGACGCGCTGGAGCGCCGCCTCATCGCGGTGAGTTCGATGGAGGAGTTGGTCAACCTGCTGCTGGTCGACTGCCGCGACGATTTCGGCCTGGACGCCGCCGAGCTTTGGCTGCTGGACCCCGAGGAAGAGCTGCGCCGCGCACTGCCGGCCCTGCCCATGATCAAGGCGCCGCGGCTGCTGGACAGCCATGGCCCGCTGAAGGACCTGTTCGGCGCCGCGCGCACGGCCCGCCTCATCGGCCCGGGCCCGGACGAGGCGCTGCTCGCCAAGGCCTTCGACATGCAAACCGGCGTGCGTTCCGCGGCCCTGCTGCCGCTGATCCGCCAGGGCCTCTTGATCGGCAGCCTGCACCTGGGCTCGCGCGACCCCGAACGCTACGACGCCGCCTCGGGCACCAAGTTCCTCGACCGCCTGTCGGCCATCGCGGCAATAGCCATCGAGAGCATGCTCAACCGCGAGCGCCTGCGCCGCGCCGGCATGACGGACGGCCTCACCGGCGTGCACAACCGCCGCTACTTCGACCACCGCAGCCTCATCGAGTTCAGCCAGGCCGTGCGCCATCGATACCCGCTGGCCTGCCTGTTCCTGGACATCGACCACTTCAAG
Organism: Roseateles sp. P5_E1; assembly: GCF_054049335.1. Lineage (NCBI taxonomy): Bacteria > Pseudomonadati > Pseudomonadota > Betaproteobacteria > Burkholderiales > Sphaerotilaceae > Roseateles > Roseateles sp. P5_E1. Next base: position 96,215 of record NZ_JBFUMN010000006.1, on the reverse strand, counting down.
GCCATCAACGACGGCCACGGCCATCCGGTCGGCGATGAGGTGCTGCGCCAGGTTGGCGGGCTGATCCTGCGTTCGCTGCGCACCGGCGATCTGGCGGCGCGCTACGGCGGCGAGGAGTTCATCGTGTTGCTGCCGCGCACCGACCTGACGGGTGCCTGCGAGGTGGCGGAGCGCATCCGCCTGATGGTGCAGGAGGCGCCTTTCGTGACGCCCGATGGTGGCACCGTCAGCGCGACGCTGTCGGTCGGCCTGGCCATGCTGCCGGCCAGCGCCACAAGCTTCACTGACCTGCTGGCCGCGGCGGACAGGGCGCTCTACGAAGCGAAGCGGGCAGGGCGCAACCGCACGGTGACAGAGGATATTGGCGCCGCCACTGCCGCCGCATCGTGAACGATGCCGCTGCGGCTTGTTGGGCCGGGGGCCGCAAGCATCAACCGACACCAACTTCGCATGGCTCAATTCCAGGGGTCTGGATCACAATGGCTCGGCCATGAAAACCCTGTCGCCGCTCCTCCTCGCCTTCGTCGCCGGCCTCGGCGCTGCTGCCACGGCCGAAGCCGGCCCGGCGCTGGAGCGCATCCAGGCCAGCGGCCGCATCGTGCTGGCGCATCGCGAGTCGTCCGTGCCTTTCAGCTACCTGCTGCCCGATGGTCGGCCGGTCGGCTATGCGGTGGATCTCTGCCTCAAGCTTGCCGAAGGCGTGCGCAAGAAGCTGAAGATGAGCACGCTGAACCCGCAGTTCCTGCTGGTGACGCCGGCCAACCGCATCCAGATGGTGGCCGAGGGCAAGGCCGACATGGAATGCGGCTCGACGACCAACAACGCCGAGCGCCGCGAGAAGGTCGCCTTCACGGTGCCGCACTACATCACCGGTGCGCGCTACCTCGTCAGGGCTGACAGTGGCATTGCCGAGCTGGCCCAGTTCGACGGCAAGACGCTGGTCTCCACCAAAGGCACGACGCCGCTGAAGTCCATCACCCAGGCCAACAACGAGCGCGCCCTGCACATCAACATCATCGAAGCCCCCGATCACGCCAAGGCCATGGAGATGCTGGCCGCCGGCCAGGCGGATGGCTTCGTCATGGACGACGTGCTGCTCTACGGCATCGTCTCGGCGCGGCCCGATGCGGCCAAGTTCAGCGTCGTCGGCAAGTTCCTGACCATCGAGCCTCTGGCCATCGTGCTGCCCAAGAACGACCCGGAGCTCAAGGCCATCGTTGACGACGAGATGAAGCGCCTCATCACCAGCCATGAGGCGCACGCCATCTACGAGCGCTGGTTCATGAAGCCGATTCCGCCCAAGAACAAGGCGCTGAACCTGCCGATGAATTACCTGCTCAAGGACTTCTGGAAGTACCCGTCGGATCAGGTGCCCTACTGAGGGAGCGAAGCCACCTGGGTTTCTCGAGGCGTCGCGACCCCTGACAAACCCCGAGACAACAGCCCGCACAGGGCGCGCTGCGGCCGTGACAATTTGTTCCGCAGTCCGCCTCACCGATGAGCACCGATTCCCTCGCCGAACCCCTGAACCACGTCAGCACGCGCCGGCTGGGTTCGCTGCGGCTGCGGTTGACGCTCGCGGTGCCCCTGCTGACCGCTGCCATCGTCGCTGTCTTCGAGTGGAGCCTGGGGAATTACGAGTCTCCGGCCGAGGGGCTGGCCCGCACGGCCTGGCTGGTGCTGCTGCTCAGCGCCGCCCAGCTCATCCTCATCGAGGCCCTGTTGCTGCGGCCGTTGCGCCGGTTGGCGGCCGGCTGYGAGGCGATGGAATCTGCCCCGGTGCCGCTGACGCCCGAAGCCGCTGTGCCAACGCCCGGCCTCGCCGCCGAGCTGGACCGTATCGGCCACGCCATGCTGCGCGCCCGCGGCTCGCTGTGGCAGCAGGACCAGGCCGCCCGCGAGCTCCGGCGCGAGCTGGCCCAGCAGCGTCATCTGCTGCAGGAGGCCCACAGCGCCCTGGAGGCCAACCAACGCGAGCTCGCCAGCCTCGCACGCATCGATGCGCTGACCGGCATCGCCAACCAACGCGCCTTCGACGAGGCCCTGCGCCGTGAATTCAAGCGGGCCCAGCGGCTGCGAGGCCTGTTGGCGCTGGCGGTGCTGGACCTGGACCAGTTCAAGCAGTTCAACCTCATCCATGGCACGGCCGTCGGCGATACGGCCTTGCAGCGCGTCGCGAGCCTGCTGAGCGAGCGCTTCAAGCGCGACACCGATGTCGTCGCCCGCCTGGGCGGCGAGGAGTTCGTCGCTCTGCTGCCCGGCTTCGGCATGGCCGAGGCCCAGGGCGTGCTGGAGTCATTGCGGGATGAACTGCGGGCGCTGCGCCTGCCGGATGGCCAGGGCAGTTTGACGCTGAGCGTCGGCCTGGCGGCGGCCAGCCCGGCCCATCCGTATCTGAGCGCACAAGCGCTGCTGCAGGCGGCTGACGAGGCGCTCTATATCGCCAAGCACGCCGGGCGAGACCGGCTCAGCCTCGCGGCCTGAAACCACTGGCCCCTCGCCCAGTCTGGCGGCGCTGAACGCGCGCCAACCTGGTCGGTCTTGCAGACCGCGCTGCGGCAGTGCCGCAGCTCTTCGGCAGGCACATCACGCCCACTGGGCGTAATGTGTCCGGCCTCAGCCCCCGAGGGGGCGGCGATGCTTGCGGCTTCGAGCCGCAAGCACATCGCCAAACGGGCCGGCTTGGGAGCGGCCCGGCGCTCGGCCCGGACGCTTCAGCGACCGTGTTCTTGAGCAGCCAGCAGTTGCTCGTTGACGCGGCGGGCCGCGCGCAACACGAGGGTCTCGTCCAGCTGCGCCTGGGGTGCGATCTGACTGGCAATCTCATCGAGCTGGTCCGGATGGCCGAGCAGGGCCCAGGCGACCGTCGAGATGGCGGCGACGCTGCGCCGGGCCAGGCTTTCCGGCATGGTCAGCGAGGCCTGGATCTCGACGTGATAGCGCACGCTGGCCACAGCCGCCGGGGCCAGGCCCCAGCTCTCGCAAAGGGCCGCACCCAGGGCGTCATGGCTGACGCCAAAAGCCGTCCTCTCCAGCTCCACCAGTTCGGCATCGCGGGGGGCGGCGCGCAGCATGGCCGGGTAGTGCGTCGGCGCATGACGATAGAGCACCGCCTTGCCGCATTCCTCGAACAGGCCGGCCGAGTGGGCGGCCCAGGGGTCGACGCCCAGCATCTGGCCCATGCGGCCCATCAGAAGGCCACGCTGCGAGGCGCGCGACCAGACTTGCTCCAGCTCGGCTGCGGCTGGGAAGGCGGCGCGCAGACCCATCTCGAAGGTGATGGCCGCGACCTCGCGCATACCCAGGTAGGTCAGCGCCTGGTGCACGGTCTGCACGCGGCCGCGCAGGCCGTACAGCGAGGAGTTGACCGCCTTCATGACGGCGGCCGCCAGGGCCATGTCGGTCTCGACCAGGGAGGACATGGCCTGCAGGTCGATGTCCTCGGCTGCCATCAGCAGCGAGAGCTTGACCAGGACCTCGGGCTGGGTCGGGATCTCGATGTCCAGATTGCGCAGTTGAGGATCGACGGGCATGGTGAATAAGGGCGCTAGGGAATGCTTGATGGTAGATCAGCGGAAGAAGGCGTCCCAGGCTGTTTTGAGGATGAGAGCGCCGACGACGATGACAAAGACGCCGCGCACGAAGCCGGCGCCATGTTTCAGGGCCAGCCGGGTGCCGAGCAGGCTGCCCGCCACGTTGGTTACCGCCATCACCGCCGCGACCTGCCACCAGATGTGGCCCTTGCTGACGAACAGGGCGATCGCGAACGCATTCGTCAGCAGGTTCATCAGCTTGGCCGTCGCCGAGGCGTGCAGGAAGTCGTAACCCAGCAGCCGCACGAACAGGAAGACGAAGAAGCTGCCCGTGCCGGGCCCGAAGAAACCGTCGTAGAAGCCCACGGCCAGCGCGATACCGCCGGCCACCAGCACCTCGGCACGGCCCGTGAAACGCGGTGTGTGCTCGCGGCCGAGGTCCTTCTTGGCCAGGGTGTAGATCAGCACCGCCGCCAGCACCAGCGGCAGGGCCTTGCGCAGGCCGTCGGCGCTGACGAGGGTCAGGACCCAGGCGCCGGCGAAGCTGCCCACGCCGGCAAGCACCGCCGCCGGCATCAGGCGCTTCCAGGGCAGGTCGACCCGCTTCACATATTGCAGCGTCGCCCAGCCGGTGCCCCACACGGACGCGCCCTTGTTCGTGCCCAGCAGCGTGGCTGGTGCGGCATTGGGGAAGGTGCTGAACAGCGCCGGTACCAGCACCAGGCCGCCGCCGCCGGCTACTGCGTCAATGAAGCCTGCGAGCAGGGAGGCGAGGGCGACGGTCAGAAGTTCCAGCATGTCTTCGGTTCTATCACTGAGCGCAACGTGGTCGTCGTGTCTTGATCGGGCCGAGCGCTGGGCCGCTCCCGAGCCGGCCCGTCGGGCGATGTTGACCGGGCTTGATGCCCGGTCAATCGCCATCCCCTCGGGGCCTTCGGCCCCACAAAGAAAACGGCCACCAAGGGGTGCCTTGGTGGCCGTTGGATTGTCTTCGGGGTTACGAAGCAACCATGTGCGCTTGGCGCTTGTCTTGTCTCCTCACAACCCGCCCGGCGGTCCTGAACCAGAGCCCGGAACCGCGTCGAGTGCTGAAAATGTATTGCCCCGCCACGGTGCACGACACTGGGGTAAGCCCGGGTTCTCTGGCCGCGAAAGGTGCGGGCCGGCACCAAAATTGTGCGCAACTAACGGTCGACCTGCGCTGCAAGAATGGCCCCCATGAGCCCTTTGAACCGCTTGCTGCCGCCGTTGTTGATGACCTTGCTGAGTGCCTGCGGCGGCGGAGGCGGCGGCACGGGAGGGGACGGCGGCGGGGGTGGTGGCATGGGGCAGACCTTGACGCTGGCCCTGCCCGCCAACGGCCTGACGCCGGCCGACCTGGCTGTCATCGTGGCCGAGGGTGATGTCCTCAGCGAGGCCGTCGGCGCCGCCTATCTGGCAGCGCGTGGTGTGCCGGCGGCGAATCTGATCCGCGTAAGGGTTAATACAGCCCAGGACGCGATTTCCGCGGCCGACTTTGCGTTGCTGAAATCCGACATCGACGCCAGATTGCCGGCCGGTATCCAGGCCACGCTGCTGACCTGGGCTGCCCCCAGCCGGGTCACTGGCGCCTGCAGCATGGGCATCACCAGCGCGATGGCTTTCGGTTTTGACACGCGCTACTGCAACCCCAGCCCATTGACCGAGGCCTGCGCGAACACGGCCGCCTCGCCGCTCTACGACAGCGAGGCGCGCCGGCCGCAAGCCGAATTGCAGATGCGCCCCTCCATGCTGCTGGGTGCACGCACGCTGGCGGCCGCCCAGGCGCTGATCAACCGCGGCGTTGCGGCCGATGGCAGCCGGCCAGCCGGCGAGGGCTGGCTGGTGCGCACGACGGACGACGACCGCAGCGCGCGCTGGAACGATTTCGCCGGCCTGCCGGCGGCCTGGAGCGGCGCCCTGGCGCTGAACTATGTCGACAACAGCGCCGGCCCGGCCAGCGCCAATGCGCTGTCCGGCAAGAGCGGCATGCTGTTCTACCTGACGGGGTTGAGCAGCGTCGCCAATCTGTCGTCGCTGCAATTCCGCGCCGGTGCCCTGGCCGACACGCTGACCTCAACGGGTGGCGTGCTGCCCTCGGGCGGCGGCCAGATGCCCATCACGGCCTGGCTGGACGCGGGTGCAACCGCCAGCTACGGCACGGTGGAGGAGCCCTGCAACCTGCAGCAGAAGTTCTCGCGCGCCTCGGTCCTCATCGACCAGTACTGGCGCGGCGCGACGGCCATTGAGGCCTACTGGAAGGCGGTGCAGTGGCCGGGGCAGGGGCTGTTTGTCGGCGAGCCGCTGGCCCAGCCCTTCCGCGATACGCCCAGCTTTGCCATCGTCGCCGGCGAATACCAGATCAAGACACGAAGCCTGCGGCCGGGCAGTCGCTACAGCCTGCAATACCTGCAGGGCTCAACCTGGACGACGCTGGCCAGCTTCACCGGCGTACGGGGCCAGACCCTGGACGGCCGCGCACCGCTGCCGCCGACCGCGGCGACACGCATCCGCTGGCAAGGCCCCTGCACGGACAACGCCGGCAATACCTGTACGCTGGCCCAGTCCTCGTGAGCGGCCCCTGAGAATGCGGGTCGGTCAAATCCCGATTGCCCTGCGGCGCCCGCCGTTGAACAGTCGCCCTCCCGCTGTACCCTGCCCGACCATGTCCCGCCCCTTTTCTGCCCGCCCGCGCGGCTTCACCCTGCTTGAACTGCTGGTTGTCATGGTCATCATCGGCCTGCTGGCCGGTTATGTCGGCCCGAAGTTCTTCGGCCAGATCGGCAAGAGCGAGGTCAAGGCGACCCGCGCCCAGATCGACGCGCTGACCAAGTCGCTGGACCAGTACCGCCTGGACGTCGGCCGCTACCCCAGCACCGATCAGGGCCTGGCCGTGCTGGTGACCAAGCCGGCCGACGAGCCCAAGTGGGCCGGCCCCTACCTGTCCAAGGCCGTGCCCAAGGACCCCTGGGGCAACGAATACCAATACCGCAGCCCCGGCGAGCATGGCGAATACGACCTGCTGAGCTTCGGCAAGGACGGCCGCCCCGGCGGCGAGGGTGAGGACGCCGATCTGACGTCCTGGTGATGCCCCAATTCCAAACCCGCGTGCTGCGCGCCGGTGCCGTCAGCACCGAGCGCGTGGAGGCTCCCGACCGCGCCGCCGTGGCCGCTGTGCTCGGCGTATCGCCCCAGCATGTGCTGGAGGTGCGCGAGGTGGCCGCCGCCAGCGAAGTTGCGAAGCCCTGGCGCCGTAACGCCAAATTCCCCCTGCAGCTCTTCAGCCAGGAACTGGCCGTGCTGCTGGACGCCGGCATCGCCCTGCTGGAAGCGCTGAGCACGCTGCGCGAGAAGGAAGGCCAGCCCGGCGTGCGCGCGGCGCTCGACGCCGTCACCACCCAGATCGAGCAGGGCCAGCCGCTGTCGGTCGCGCTGCGCCAGCAGCCGCAGGCCTTTGATGAGCTGATCTGCGCCATCGTCGCGGCCAACGAGAAGACCGGCCAGCTGTCGACCGCGCTGGCCCAGCATGCACGCTACCTGGCCTGGGTCGATGCGCTGCGCTCGCGCCTCGTCGCGGCCCTGGTCTATCCGCTGATGCTGCTCGGCGTGGGCTCGCTCGTCATTCTTTTCCTGCTGCTCTACGTGCTGCCGCGCTTTGCCGGCATCCTGGAGCAGACCAGCGCCGACCTGCCGTGGGCTTCGCGTGTGCTGATCGAGTTCGGCCAGACGGCCGGCGCGCATCCCGGTCTCGTCATCGGCGGGATCGCAGCCGTGGGCTTTGCGATCTTCACGCTGCTGCGCCAGCCCATCGTGCGCCAGCGCGCCCAGGCGGCGCTGTGGACGCTGCCCGGCCTGGGCCCGCGGTTGCGCGTGCTGGCGCTGGCGCGGCTTTACCGGTCTCTCGCCATGCTGCTGGCCTCGGGCGTGCCGGCTTTGGCCGCGCTGCGCATCGTCGTCGACGTGGTCGCCGCACCGTGGCGCGCCGCAGTGCAGGCCGCAGCTGCGCAGATCGAGCGCGGCGAGCGCCTGTCGGCCGCCTTTGACTCGCAGGACCTGGCCACGCCGGTCGCCCGTCGCATGCTGCGCGTGGGTGAGCGCAGCGGCGAGGTGGCGGCCATGCTGGAGCGCGCTGCCGCCTTCCACGACGAAGAGGCAGCGCGGCTGACCGACCTGCTGTCGCGCCTGGTGAACCCGGCGCTGATGCTGATCATGGGCGTGCTGATCGGCGGGATCATCGTGCTGATGTACTTGCCGATCTTCCAGCTCGTGGAGCAAGTCCAATGACGACCTCCCTGGCGGATTGGCTGCCGGCCGAGCAGGGCCCCTGGCACCTGGACTTCGAGCAGTGGCCGCAGGCCCAGGCCCAGCGCTGGCGTGCCGTGCTGGCCGTGGGCGCCGACGACAGGCGCGTGCTGCTCGCCGAGCGCGATGAGGACGCGATGCTGCTGCAGAGCGTCGAGTCGCGGCTGAATGCGCCTGTGGGTTGGCAGCGTGCCTCAAGCGAGGCGGTGACGCATTTCCTGGGCGCCGGCGAGGCCGACTTCCGCGCGCTGTCTGACGTCGAGGATGCGCTGACCGCTGTGGAAGACCACACCGAGGAGCTGTCGGCGCTGGCGCTGAGCGAGCAGGCCAGCCCCGTCGTGCGCCTGCTCAACGCCACCATCTACGACGCGCTGCAGGACACGGCGTCGGACATCCACATCGAATGCACGGCCCGCGGCGCCATGATCCGCTTCCGTGTCGATGGCGTCATGGCCGTGGTGCGCCAGGTCGAGGGCCCGCAGGTGGCCGAGCAGCTGGTGTCGCGCCTCAAGGTCATGGCCGAACTCGACATCGGCGAGCGCCGCCTGCCGCAGGACGGTCGCTTCAAATTGCGCGTGCAGGGCCGCGAGATCGACTTCCGCCTGAGCATCATGCCCAGCGTGTTCGGCGAGGACGCCGTCATCCGCATCCTGGACCGCGCAGCCATCGCCCGCGCCGGCTCGCTGACGCTGGATTCGCTGGGCTTTGGCGACGACGAGCGCGCTGCCATCCGGCACCAGGCGCGCCAGCCCCACGGCATGCTGCTGGTCACCGGCCCCACGGGCTCCGGCAAGACGACGACGCTATACGCGACGCTGGCCGAGATCCACACCGGCGCCGACAAGATCATCACGATTGAAGACCCGGTCGAGTACCAGCTCAGCGGCGTCGTGCAGATTCCCGTCAACGAGAAGAAGGGCTTGACCTTCTCGCGCGGCCTGCGCTCCATCCTGCGCCACGATCCGGATCGCGTCATGGTCGGCGAGATCCGCGATGCCGAGACCGCGCAGATCGCCGTGCAGGCCGCGCTGACCGGTCACCTGGTCTTCAGCACCGTGCATGCGAACAACGCGTTTGATGTCATCGGCCGCTTCATGCACATGGGGCTGGATCTCTACAACGTGGTCTCGGCGCTGAACGCCGTGCTGGCCCAGCGGCTCGTACGCCTGACGTGCAAGCACTGCGCCCGGCCGTTCACGCCCGATGCCGCGACCCTGACAAGACATGGCGTCATCAACGGCAACTTCCTGAAGGGCGAGGGCTGCGGCCACTGCCGCGGCACCGGCTACAAAGGCCGGCGCGCGGTGGCTGAGTTGCTCAAGCTCGACGACGGCCTGCGCGACCTGATTGCCGCGCGCGCGCCGATGTCCGAGATCAAGGCGGCCGCCAAGGCCCGCGGCATGAAGTCGCTGCGCGAGATGGCGCTGGCGGCGGTCTGCCGCGGCGACACCACTTTCGAGGAGCTGGAACGTGTCACCCTCGATGAGTGAGCGCCTGCGCCGGCAAATCGCCGCACGCCTGGCCAAGCCGCGGCGACTCTTCGTCACGCCCGGCGGGGACGAGTTCGCGGCCTGGTGCCGCGATCTGCCGGGCACGGCCGTGGAGGTGGTCGTCAGCGCGCGTGCCCTGCACGAGCTGGTCACCGAGCCGGGCTTGCCGCTGGCCGATCTGGACGCCGTGCAGGCCTATGCCCAGCAGCAGTTCGCCCATTACTTCGGCAGCGCTGCGCAACGCTTTGCGATTGCGCCTTGGAAGCTGGGCGAGACGGCTGGCGCGTCCGCTCTGCATGGGCTGGACCTGGCCGCACTGCGCACCCAGGCCGAGACTGCGAACGTGCGCCTCGCCGCCGTGCGGCCGGCCTGGGCTGCTTGGCTGGCCTCGCTGCCGGCCGCGACGCGCGCCGGCTCGGGCCGTGCGGTCTGGCATGAGGGCGATGTTTCGGTCGTCATCCAGCTCGACCGCGGCCATGTCACCGGCCTGCAGTCGCGCCGCGTACAGCAGATCGCCGATCTCGGTGGCGACGCGCCTCTCGCCGTCGGCACGCCCGCCGACGAACTCATTCCCCAGCCCGGCCCCGTCACGCCGCAGCCTGATTTCCTGCCGCGCAGTGGCCGCTCGCCCTTGGCCTGGCCGCTGGCCGCAACCGGCGCTCTGGTGCTGGCCACGGCCGCATGGAGTGCCGTCGACAGCCATCGCGGCCTCGACGTCGCCCAGGCCGCGCGCGACCGCGTCGCCACGCTGCGCCCGGCATCGGTACCCAAGCCCGCCGCGCGCGGCCGCGCCGAACCGGCCGAGAACCGCTCGGCCAATGAAGCCCGCGCCTTGCTGGCCATGCCCTGGGAGCCACTGCTGACCCGTGTCGAGACCGCGGGCGCTGAGGCCAAGACCATCGCTTGGCTGGGCATGGACGCCAGCGCCGGCCGCGGCGAGTTGCGCCTGGAAGGCCTGACGCCCGACAAGTTATTGGCCCTGCAGCTGGCCGAGCAGCTTGGCACGACGCCGGGCTGGCGCCAGGTCGTGCTGTCGCGCTTCTCGGCCGCCGAGACGGGCCTGGTTGGCCAGCGCTTCGAGATCAATGCCCGCGTGGCGACCGGAGGCGGCTCGTGAAGCGGCCCGCCTTCATCAAGGCTCCGGTCAAAGCGCTCGGCTGGCCCGGTCTGGCCGGCCTGGCGGCATTGGTTCTTGCCGTGGTCGCCGTCGTGCTCAGCCAGCGTTGGGACGCTCAGGCCGTCAAGTTGCAGACCGAGGCCCGCGAGCTGCGTGCCAAGGCCCGTCCCGCCGTGGCGGCAGCGTCCGCGCCGGTCAGCGTGCAGCAATGGCAGGCCACGCTGCCACCATCGAGCAGCCGCCAGCAGCGCCTTGCCGACCTGCTGGAGCTCAGCATCCGCCTGGACCTCGTTGGCGCGCGCACCGAGCACCGGCTGTCCACGTCGGAGGGCCTGGAGCGGCTGCGCGTGACCATGCCGGTCACCGGCAGCTACGGCCAGGTGCGGCGCTTCATTGCCGCGGCACTCGAACATGATCCGGCGCTGAGCCTGGACTCGGTCAAGCTGCGCCGTGTCAGCCCGATGGCGGCCGATGTCGATGCCGAACTGCAGTGGTCGCTGCACGGAAGGGCTGCGCCATGAAGCCGACGTCGCCCCGTCAGCTTGCCCTCGGCGGCGCGCTCGTCGCGACGCTGGCCGCGACGGCCTGGGTGGCGACGCGCCCCGATGACGAGGCCGTGACGCCGGTCGCAGCGCCAGCCCGTCGCCCGGTTGCCACCGCTTCGCCAACCTCTGCCGCGCCTGCGCCGGTGGACGGCGCCCGCCAACCCTGGGCCGAGGCCCCCGCGTCCCAACTGGCTGCCTGGCAACCCCCGCCGCCACCGCCGCCTCCACCGGCGCCAGCCCCGGTCGCTGCTGCACCACCGCCGCCCCCAGTCGCGCCGCCAGCGCCCTACCAGATGATCGGCCGCGTCATTGAAGGCGAGGGCGCCAAGGCGGTCGAGGTTGCCTTGCTGACCGGCCCAAACAAGGCGCTGAGTGCCAAGCGCGGCGACGTCATCGACGGCCAGTGGCGCGTCGAGCAGGTATCCGACAGCGGCGTGCGCCTGACCTGGCTGCCCGGCCAGCTCCCCCAGAACATCGTCTTCAGGCCCATCCCATGAAGCAGCTCCTCCTTCTCTTCCCGGGAAAACGCCGGGCCGCCCCAAGTTTTCTCGCTCCCCTCGGGGGGCGGACGACGTTCCACGTCGTCCTTGGGGCATTTGTGACTGTGCTGCTCGCGGCCTGCGCCAACCCGGCGTTGCGCCAGGCCGAAGACCTCGGCCGCAGCAACCAGTGGCCGGCCGCCCTGCGCGTGCTGGACGATGCCCGCGCCAAGGACCCGAACGACCCTCAATTGCGCGCCGCCCAGGTGCGCGCCCGCGAACAGGCGACGGCCCGCCTCATCCTGCAGATCGAGGCCCTGCGCGGCGCCGGCCGCTGGGACGAGGCCTCAGCCCTGCTGAGCCAGCTGGCACTGGCCGACGCCAAGCACCCGCGCCTGGTCGCCTTGACCACCGAGGTGGAACGCAGCCGCCGCCAGGATGCCCAGCTGGCCACCGGCCGCGCGGCGCTGAAGGAAGGCCGCCTGGAGCGCGCTGAAGGCGTGGCCCGCGAGATCCTGGCCGAGTCGCCCCAGCATCCCGGCGCCCGCCTGCTGGCCAGCCAAGTCGCCCAGGCGCGGCCGCTGGAAGCGGCGGTCGGCGAGCTGGGCCCGGCCTTCCAGAAGCCCGTCACGCTGGAGTTCCGCGAGGCGCCGCTGCGCCAGGTCTTCGAGGCGCTGTCCCGCTCCAGCGGCGTCAACTTCGTCTTCGACAAGGACGTGCGCGCCGATGCCCGCGTGACCGTCTTCCTGCGCAACGTGACGATGGACGAGGCCATGCGCGTCATCCTCGGCACCCAGCAGCTGGATCGCAAGCTGCTCAACGAAACCTCGGTGCTGATCTTCCCCAACACGGCCGCCAAGCAGCGCGAGCACCAGGAGCTGATCACCCGCACCCTCTACCTGACCAACGCCGACGTGAAGCAGGTGCAGGCCATGGTGCGCACCATCGCCAAGGTGCGCGACATCCACATCGACGAGCGCCTGAACCTGCTCATCGTGCGCGACACGCCCGAGGTGCTGCGCCTGGTGGAAAAGCTCATCGCCTCGGTCGACCTGCCCGAGCCCGAAGTCATGCTCGAGGTCGAGGTCATGGAACTGGCCACCGACCAGGTCGACTCGCTGGGCCTGCAGTGGCCGGAGGAATTGCAGGTGGGCATCAGCGACGCGACGGGTGCGATCCCGTCGCGCGTCTTCATCGGCGGCAGGAACCCCATCAACTTCCGCGCCAGCATCGCCAACCCGACCGTGATCGCCACGCTGCGTGGCACGGCCGGCAACTCCAACATCCTGGCCAATCCCAAGATCCGCGTGCGCAACCGCGACAAGGCCAAGGTCCACATCGGCCAGAAGCTGCCGGTGTTCACGACGACGACCAACTTCACCGGCTCTACGTCCGTCGCGGCCTCGGTCAGCTACCTGGACGTCGGCTTGAAGCTTGATGTCGAGCCCACTATCCAGCTCGACAACGACGTCGTCATCAAGATCGGCCTGGAAGTCAGCAACCTGATCCGCCAGGTCACCGGCCCCGGCGGCACGACGGCCTACGAAATCGGCACCCGCAACACCTCCACCGTGCTGCGCCTGGCTGACGGCGAGACGCAGGTGCTGGCCGGCCTCATCAACGACGAGGACCGCAAGAGCGGCACCGGCATCCCGGGCCTGTCGCGCATCCCCGTGCTGGGCCGCCTGTTCGGCACCCAGACCGACACGCGCAACAAGACCGAGGTGGTGTTGCTGATCACGCCGCGCGTGGTGCGCAACCTGGCCGTGCCCGACGCGTCCCTCACGCGCCTGGCCAGCGGCACCGATGCCAGCCCCGGCGCCTTCAGCAGCCTGCTGCGGCGCGATGCCCGGGTCGGTGTGGCGCCCAGCAGTGGCGGCGCCGCCGCGCCGGCCGCGCAAGCGCAGCCCAGCGCGGCCTCTGCCGAGGCCCTGCTGAAGCTGGACGTGACGCCGCAGATCCCGGCCGGCGGTACCGTCTCGGTCGCGTTGAAGAACGACAGCGGCCTGCAGATCAAGGGCGAGCTGGAGTACGACGCGGCCAAACTCACGCCGGCCCAGCCCCTGCAGGGCGTCACGCCCGGGCGCTATCCCGTCGAGCTGGCGCCACGCGGCGAGCGCGTAGTCGCTTTCCGCGCCCTGCCGCCGGCGGCAGGCCAGGTGCTCAACATCGGTGTCAGTTCGCTGTCGGCCAGCGGACTGAATGGCGAATCGGCATCGGTGCGACTTGAAGGCTCGGGCCTGCTGACCGTCGAGGCGGTAAGGTGAAACTGCCCCTCGCCCTGCTTCGCGCCGCTGAACGCGGGCGAATCCGGTCGGTCCCCCGAGGGGACGGCGATGCTTGCCGGCTTGACCGGCCAGCATCGCCAGAACGGGCCGGCTTGGGAGCGGCCCGGCGCTCGGCCCGCGGGCGTCACGCGGGTTTTGTTCGTGGCTTTACGCTGATCGAGATGCTGGTCGTRCTGGCCATGCTGGGCGTGCTCGCGTCTGCCGCGCGGCCCTTGCTCGAGATGTCGGTGCAGCGCAGCCGCGAGCACGAGCTGCGCCAGTCGCTGCGCACGCTGCGCGAGGCGCTTGACGCCTACAAGCGCGCCACCGAGACCGGCAGCATCGTGCAAAGCCCCGAGGACAGCGGCTACCCGCAGAAGCTGCAACTGCTGGTCGACGGCGTGGCCGATGCCAAGTCGCCCAACGGCCGCAAGATCTATTTCCTGCGCCGCCTGCCGCGCGACCCCTTCGCGCCTGCAGAGCTGAGCGCGGCCGAGACCTGGGGCCTGCGCGCTTACGACAGCCCGCCCGACGACCCGCGTGCGGGCAAGGACGTGTTCGACGTCTATTCGCGCTCGGAGCGCAAGGCGCTCGATGGCAGCAAGCTGAAGGACTGGTAATGGCCAGGCAACGCGGCTTCACCCTCATCGAGCTGATCGTCGTCATGGCCATCGTGGCACTGCTGGCGTCCATTGCCGCGCCGCGCTACTTCACGTCGCTGCACAAGAGCAAGGAGACGGCCCTGCTGCAGTCGTTGACGACGATGCGCGATGCCATCGACCAGTACGCCGCCGACAAGGGCCGGTATCCCGAGTCCCTGCAGGAGCTGGCCGCGGCGCGCTATATCCGCGGCATTCCCGAGGACCCGCTGACCGCCAGCCGCGAGACCTGGGTCGAGCTGCCGCCACCGACTGAGATGCAGGCCAGCGGCCGGGTCTGGGATGTGCGCAGCGGCGCCGCCGGGCGCTCGGCGGACGGCAGGCTCTATGCGGACTGGTAGCAGCCGCGCGCGGGGCTATTCCTACCTCGCGGTGCTCTTCCTCGTCGCGTTGACCGCGGCGGGCCTGGCGGCCCTGGGCCAGGCCTGGAGCACGGCGGCCCAGCGCGAGCGCGAGCGGGAGTTGCTGTTCCGCGGCGGCGAGATCGCGCGCGCCATCGTGGCCTATGCGGCGGCCACGCCCAACCCGCCGCAGCAATACCCGCGCAGCCTGGACGACCTGCTCATCGACAACCGCGTACCGAAGCCGCGGCGCCATCTGCGCCGCGCCTATGAGGACCCCTTCACCGGCAAGGCGGACTGGGAGCTGGTGGCCGAACCCGGCCAGCCCGGCGCGTTCAGTGCCGTGCGCAGCCGCTCTGAGCATGCGTTGCTGCGCGAGGTTGGCCCGGACGGCTTGCCGGTCCGGATTGCGCGCGACCTGCTCTTCTCGCCACGCACCGTGGCCAACCTGCAACTGCCCGCAGACCCCGCTTCGGCTGCCTCAGCGGCCAGTGGCGCGTCAAGGTGATTTGTCCTATGAAATTTCATACGGGTTAGTCAAGTCTGCTGACTCGGTGAATACCCGTTCCCCCCTTGCTTGGATGCCGGGCAAGTGGGGATGGCCGTGAAATCCTGCTCGCACAGAATCGGCCGCCTAGCTGGGTCAGTTGTTGACCCATACGCAGGGCATCCAAGCAAACAGCAACGCTGAGCTGGGGGTGTCGTGTCGCCAAAAGCGTCGCTCGCCTGCGCCGATTGAATCAACGTTCAAAGAAAGTGAGTAGTCCAATGAAGAAGGCTTTGACCTCAGTCGCGCTCGCTGCGCTGGCGCTGGCCGCGTCGGTGGGTGCCCAGGCGAATGTGCTCCGCACCACCATCGATTTCAATACCGTCGATCCGTCGCCGTTTGCGCCCTTCGCGCCGCTGCTGCTCAACGGTGACGAGTTCTATCAGGACGGCCTGGGTGGCCGGACGATGTTCTTCGACCCCTTCTCCAACTCCGCCACCGCCCAGATTGGCGATCTCGTCGGCATCCTCGCCGACGGCAGCGATCCCAACACCTGCCTGAACGTGCAGTGCCCGGCGAACAATTCGACGCAGTACCTGGCCATGCTGGCCGATGCTGCCCTCGTGTTCGGCTCGACGGACGGCTACCGTTTCTCCGTGAAGAGCTTCGACGCCAGCTGGATCGGCAATGGCGAGGCGCTGCAGTCCACCCCCGGCTTCGTGCGCCTGCAGGGCGTGCGCAACGGTGTCTCGACGACGGCCACCTTCGCGCTGACCGGCCTGAATGCCGCCAACCAGCTGAACTTCTCGAGCATCAATACCGGCGCCTTCGGCAATATCGAGTTCGACTACGTCTATGCCTACGGCTTCGCCTGCCCGCCTCCCGGCGGCGGCACGACCTGCTCAGCCTTCAGCACTGACCGCGCCCAGTTCGGCCTCGACAACATCACCATCGAGCACGTGCCCGAGCCCGCCAGCCTCGCTCTGCTGAGCGTCGCCGGCCTTGCCGCCTTCCGGGCCAGCCGCCGTCGCGCTGTCTGATCCGCCGTTTGCATCGAAAGGACTCTTTGATGAAGATGAAACTCAAGCCCGCCGCACTGGCGACGCTGGTTCTGCTCTCAGGTTTGGCCACAAGCTCCTTTGCGCAGGATCGCAAGACCTACATCGTCCAGCTCAAGGACGAACCCGCTGCCTCTTACCAGGGCACGGTGTCAGGCCTGGCCGCCACCCAACCGGCAGCCGGTGAAACCTTCAAGTACGGCAGCGCTGCCGTGCAGGCCTACATCAGCTACCTGGGCCAGCAGCAGAGCAACGTGATCGCCTCGGTCGGCAACGCGCCTGTCCTGACGAGCTACAAGACCGTGTTCAACGGCTTTGCCGCCAGCCTGACGGATGACGAAGCCCGCTCGCTGAGCACCAACAGCCAGGTCGTCGGCCTGTGGCAGGACGAAGCCCGCAAGCTCGACACCATTTCCACCAGCCAGTTCCTGGGCCTGACCGCCCCGGGTGGCCTGTGGTCGCAGACCGCCGGCGGCTCCGCGATCAAGGGCGAGAACCTGGTGATCGGCGTCGTCGACCTGGGCATCTGGCCCGAGAACCCCGCCTTCTTCGACCGTGTCGATGCCAACGGCGTGCCGAGCAACAACCCGGCCGACACCCTGGTCTACGGTCCCAAGCCTGCAACCTATATCGGTGGCTGCGTGGCTGGCGAAGGCATCGACCCCGCCAAGCATTGCAACAACAAGCTGATTGGTATCCAGCACTTCAACGCGGGCTTCATCGCCACCGGCCGGACTCCGCACTGGACGTCGTTCGCCTCCGGCCGCGATGACCTGGGCGGCGCGACCGGCCACGGCGGCCACGGTGACCACACCGCCTCCACGGCGGCAGGCAACGCCAACGTCACGGCCATCGTCAACGGCCTTGCCCTGGGTCAGGCCTCCGGCATGGCGCCACGCGCTCGCGTGGCGGCCTACAAGGTCTGCTACACCTATGTGGACGTGGCCGCCACCGACGGCACCGGCAGCAGCAACAGCTGCTTTACTGCCGACTTGGTGGGCGCCATCGACAAGGCCGTGGCGGATGGCGTCAACGTCATCAACTACTCGATCAGCGGCTCGCAGACCACGGTCAACGACCCCGTCGAGCAAGCCTTCTACCGCGCCTCGATCGCTGGCGTCTTCGTCGCCGCTTCGGCCGGCAACAGCGGCCCCGGCCAGGCCGTCGCCCACCTCAGCCCCTGGCTGACGACGGTGGCCGCCTCCACGCATGACCGCGCCTTCTCGGGCGACGCCACGCTGGGCAATGCCGCCAAGTACACCGGCGCCTCGCTGAACAGCCTGGCCGAAGTGAACGGCCAGCCCCTCATCCGCGCCGAGGACGCAGGCATCGCTGGTGCCAGCGCCAACCTGAACCTGTGCTTCAGCAACCCGCTCGAGCTGGACCCCGCCAAGGTGGCCGGCAAGATCGTGGTCTGCACGCGCGGCAACAACGCCCGCGTCGACAAGAGCCTGGCCGTGCTGAACGCCGGTGGCGTCGGCATGATCATGCAGGACAACGGCGCTGGCTTGGTGGCCGAGGCCCATTCGGTGCCGACCGTGCACGTCACGACCGCCGACGGCGCCGCGATCAAGACCTATGCCCAGACGGCCGGCGCCACCGCCAGCCTCAGCAAGTTCTATATCGGCACCGCTCCGGCGCCGATCATGGCCAACTTCTCGTCGCGTGGCCCGAACGCGGGTGACAGCAACGTCCTCAAGCCCGACCTGACGGCACCTGGCGTGGACGTCATTGCCCAGGTGACACCGGGCCTGAACCAGGCCGATCGCGACGCCGTCGCCGCTGGCACGCTGGTGCCCGGACCGGCATGGGCGTCCTACCAAGGCACGTCCATGTCCAGCCCGCACGTGGCGGGTGTCGCGCTGCTGCTCAAGCAGGCGCACCCGACCTGGGGCCCCGGCGCCATCAAGTCGGCGCTGATGACCACCACCTACTCGACGCTGAACGACGGCCTTGCCGGTCTGTCCAACGGCCTGTTGCCCTGGTCGCAGGGCTCGGGCCACATCAACCCGAACAAGGCGACCGACCCCGGCCTGGTCTACAACGCCGGCAAGAACGACTGGGTCAAGTACCAGTGCAAGGTGAACAAGCCGGCCGTGCTGCCGGCCACCGACTGCACGACGATTGGCACGCTCGCCGAGACCTCCGATCTGAACCTGCCGTCCCTGACAGCAGGCACCGTCATCGGCAGTGTCACCTTCCCGCGCAACGTCACCAACGTCGGTACGGCGAGTGCCACCTACACCGCTGCTGCCAGCGTGCCGGGCTTCACGACCGTCGTGACGCCTTCCTCCCTCACGCTGGCTCCGGGTGCTTCCGCTTCCTTCACGGTCAAGCTGACCGCGACGACGGCTGCCGAAGGTGTCTGGAACTATGGCCAGCTGGTCTGGAGTGACGGCGCCGGCGGCCACAGCGTGCGCGCCCCGATCCAGGCCAAGGTGGGCAAGCCCATCTCGACCCTGTCGGACATCACCGGCACCACCGTTTCCGGCACCCGCCTGATGACGGCCAAGACCGGCTTCAGTGGCCGCATGGGCCTGAAGCAGGGCGGCATGAAGGAAGTGACGATGGGCAGCCCGGCCACGCTGGCGCCCCAGGCGACGGGCAGTGCGGCGCTGAAGGCCATCTGCCAGGCCGGTGTCGACACGGCCAATGTCAAGGTCTACAGCTTCAGCGTGCCTGCCGGTGCCATGGTGGCTCGCTTCGGCCTGCGTGATGCCGACGTCGGTACTGCCGGCGACGACAACGACCTGATGCTGCTCTATCCGAACAACACCACCTCGGTGTACTCGGGCAACGACGGCTCCAACGAGACGGTGCAGGTGACGAATCCGGTCGCGGGTACCTACAAGGTCTGCGTGGTCGCCTACGGCGGCGCCGCTGCCATGACGCACTCGCTGTCCAGCTGGATCGTCAGCCCGGGCGAAGGTGCTGGCTTGAAGGTCGCCGTGCCCTCGCAGGTCTATGCCGGCAGCACCGCCAGCGTCGCCCTGACCTGGTCGGGTCTGGCCACGGGCAAGCGCTACCTGGGTGCCTTCCAGTTGCTGGATCTGGCTGGCGTGGCTCAAACCACGACGACTGTGCGTGTCTCGACCGACGGCAGCGTGCCGGTGCTCAACGAGCCCACCACCGTGCCGGCCAAGCTGGTCGAAAGCRCCGCCGCTCAGTAAGCACGTCGCCTCCCGGCCGCCCTGGCGGCCGGACGATGCAAAGCCGCAGACCGGTCAGGTCTGCGGCTTTTTTATTGGGTCAGCGGGCACTTTGGGGCGTCGCCAGCTCGCAGCGCGTTGCCACGCAGGCCGCGCCCGGGTCGGCCACCATGGCGCAGTTCGAGTGCATGCCGCTGGCCTCGATTTCGCGTTTGTGCGCCTGGGCCTGGCGCGCGGCCAGGGCGGCCAGGCGTTCGGCGTCGGTGCCCACGGTGGACCAGGCCAGATAGCCGGCCGGCCCGCCGCAGGCCTTGGCGCCGACGGCCACCGTACGGCATTGCGAATTCGCCGTACAGGCTGCTGGGCCGATCAGCGCCCGTAGTTCGCGACCGAGGCGGACCGATTCGGCTTCAGCGGGGGCGGCTGCGGCGGAGGCAGCCGGGGCCGCAGGGGGCGTCTGGGCGCAGCTGGCGAGAGTGGCCCAGGCGAGCAGGGGGGCGAGCAGTCGGTGGGGTTTCATGCCCCCATGGTGGGCTTCGCGTGGACGCTTGGCAACAACTAGGATGCCGCCATGCGAGCCTTGTTGCCTCTGTTGCTCGGCCTGGCTGGCCTGGCGCCTGCCGCAGCCCAGGAGAGCTGCCAGCCCGACGCCGCTGCAGTCCAGGCCGTGCTGAACGCCTTGCGCGCCCAGCCTCAGGCCTGCGGCGAGCGCCTCTGGCCCGCCGTGGCAGCCCTGCGCGCCAGCCCCGTGCTGGCGGAATCAGCCCGCCGCTACGCCAAGGAACTGGCCGCCCGCGACCGCATCGACCATGTCGGCGCCGCAGGCACCTCACTGCGCACGCGGCTGCGCGAGGCGGGCTATCTGATGCGCTCGGCCGGCGAGAACCTGGCTGGCGGGCCGGAAACCCTGGACGAGGCCATGGCGCAATGGCTGGCCAGCCCGGCGCATTGCGAGAACCTGATGGCGGTTGACTTCCAGGAGTTCGGCCTGGCCTGCGTGACAGGGCCGGGGCGGCTGCAGCGCTACTGGGTGCTGCATCTCGCAGCACCCGCCACGCGACCTAAATCCAGCCCAGATCGATAGCGCGCAGCACCGCCTGTGTGCGGTCCCTCACGCCCATCTTGGAGAAGATGGCCGAGCAGTGGTTCTTGATGACGCCTTCGCTGTTACCAAGCAGGCCGGCGATCTCCGTGTTGCTGCGGCCGCTGGCCACCAGGCGCAGCACCTGCAGCTCCTTCGGTGAAAGCGGATCGGGATGATCGGCCGCGGTGAAGGCGCGCTCGCCACCCTTGGCTTCCATGCGTGTGGTGAGAGACGGCCGCAGCGCGGTGCCGCCGCCGTGCACGTCGCGCAGGGCCTGGGCCAGCGTCTCGGGGCTGATGGCCTTGAGCAGGAAGCCGCGGGCGCCGGCGCGCACGGCTTCGTCGAAGGCGGCCGTGTCGTCGAAGGTGGTCAGCAGGACGGTCGGCAGCCGCAGGGCCCGCGCGGCCAGCGCGCGGATCAGGCCGATGCCGTCCAGGCGCGGCATGCGCATGTCGGACAGGATGACATCGGGCATGTCGTCGGCGGGGGCGGCGGACAGCCATTCGAGCGCTTCGGCGCCGTCGCTGGCCTCGCCGACGACCTTGAGCTCGTCGTGCAGCGCGAGCAACCCCTTGAGGCCTTCACGCACCAGTTGCTGGTCCTCGACCAGCAGGATCTTGATCACACCCATCGTGGACATCTCAACTCGATTCGAAATCCCGGGCTGGTGCGCGTCACGCACATCTGCCCACCCAGCTCGGTCATGCGCTCGGCCATGCCCGAGAGGCCATTGCCAAAGCCCTCGGCACGGCCGGTCTGCCAGTTCGGCGCGCCTCGCCCATCATCGTCGATGCTGACGGTGACCTCATCCCGTCCTTCCCCTAGCCCGCGCAGCTCCACCTGCACGCGACGCGCGCCGGCGTGGCGCACGCTGTTGGTCACGCCTTCCTGTACGCAGCGCAGCAGCGCGTGGGCTGCCCGCGGACCGAGATCGCGGGCGGCGTCGTCCAGCGTCAGCTCGATGCGCATGCTGGCAATGCCCTCGGCCAGGGCCTGCAGCGCGGCGGACAGGTCGATGCGCTGCGAGCTGCGCTGCTGCGACACGGCCTCGCGCACGTCCGCCAGCAACTGCGCGGCCACGCCCTCGGCGCGCCCCATCGCCTGGCCCGCGCCCGAGGTGTCTTCGCGCGCCAGCAGGGCGCCACCGAGCTGCAACTGCAGGTTGAGTGCCGTCAGGTGGTGGCCCATCAGGTCGTGCAGCTCGCGGGCGATCTGCATGCGCTCGTTGTAGCGCATCTGTTCGGCCAGCAGGTGCTCGCCCGACATCTGCTCTGCCAGCACGGCCTGCAACCAACGGCGCTTCTCGCCCTCGGCCGCGGCCATGCGCCCGAGACCAAAGGCCAGGCCGTGCAGGGCCAGCATGGCGAACAGCATGCCGAATTGGTCCAGCCAGGCCGTCGTCGACGCGTACACGTAGATGCCGGTGTTCAGCAACACCTGGGCGGTCGCAAAACCCAGGGCCAGCCGTGCCGGCAGCACGACGGCGCCCAGCGCCGTGACGAGGAAGGGCAGGCCCGGCGTCACGCCGAAGGCCAGCAGGTCGACAAGCAGCAGCCAAGCCAGGCGCTGGTTCACCGGCAGCGCCGTTTGGCCCTGGCGAGCCAGCCGGAAGATCAGGGCGACGAAGGCCACCAGCAGCAGCACGCAGATGACGACGAGGCTGCGGTCGTTGACATCACCACCGAGCTGGCGCCAGAGCCAGGCGACCAGGCCGTCGTAGGGCTCGGTGCGCGCACCCAGCAGCGCCGAGCCGGCACTGACCAGCTCCATCGCGCAGACCACCAGCGCCGCCAGGCGCAGCACGACGCCCGGCTCGGCCAGGCGGGCGAGCAGGCGGTCGAACTTCGTCATTCCGGGAGGGCGGCCGAGATGACGCCGCCGCCCAGGCACACGTCGCCGTCGTAAACCACGGCGCTCTGCCCGGGCGTGACGGCCCATTGCGGGTCGGGGAAGCGCAGCGTCAGGTGGCCACCCGCGTCGAAGCCCACGCTGCAGGGTGCATCGGCCTGGCGATAACGCGTCTTGGCCGCCGCTTCGCCGGTGGACGGCGCGCGCCCTGCGACCCAGCTCAGGTCATCAGCGACCAGGGCCGGGCTTTGCAGCAGCGGGTGGCCGTGGCCTTGCACGACGATGAGCGTGTTGCTGGGAATGTCCTTGGCCGCCACGAACCAGGGCTCGTGCTCGCCACCGCCGCGCGGCGTCCCTTTTTCCTTCACGCCGCCGATGCCCAGGCCCTGGCGCTGGCCCAGCGTGTAGAAGCTCAGGCCGACGTGTTCGCCGAGCTTGCGGCCCCGCTCGTCCTTGATGGGCCCCGGCTGGTGCGACAGGTATTTGTTCAGGAACTCGCGGAAGKGCCGCTCGCCGATGAAGCAGATGCCGGTCGAGTCCTTCTTCTTCGCATTGGGCAACGCGATCTCGGCGGCAATGCGCCGCACCTCGGTCTTGGGCAGGTCGCCGACCGGGAACATCGTCTTGCTGAGCTGCGCCTGCGACAGGCGATGCAGGAAATAGCTCTGGTCCTTCAGCGGGTCCAGGCCCTTGAGGAGCTGGAACTCGCCATCCACTTCTCGAACGCGGGCGTAATGCCCGGTCGCGATCTTTTCGGCACCAAGCCGCATCGCGTGGTCCAGAAACGCCTTGAACTTGATCTCGGCATTGCACAGTACATCGGGGTTGGGCGTGCGGCCGGCCTGGTACTCGCGCAGAAAGCTCTCGAAAACGCGGTCCTTGTACTCGGCGGCGAAGTTGACGTGCTCGATCTCGATGCCCAGCACATCGGCCACCGAGGCGGCGTCCAGGAAGTCCTGGCGTGTCGAGCAGTACTCGTCATCGTCATCGTCTTCCCAGTTCTTCATGAAGATGCCGATGACCTCATGGCCTTGCTGTTTCAGCAGGTGGGCGGTCACGGCCGAGTCCACGCCGCCGGACAGGCCGACCACCACTCGATGTTTAGCTCGGTGTTTCTTTTCTGCGGAACTCATGGGGCGATTGTCCCAAAGGCTCCTTCAGCCTTGGGCAAACAGGCTTTCAGCGCGCTGGTAGAGCACCCAGCTTGTGGCGATGTACTTGTCCCCGCCCTTGGGCCGGTTGCCACGATGGGTGTGCGTGAAGCCGCCCGGCGCGATCAGCAGGCTGCCGGTGCGCGGCACGATCTTGCGGCCCTGGTAGAGGAATTCCGTCTCGCCCTCGGCGAAGTCGTCGTTCAGGTAGATCGTCCACAGCACCGCGCGGTGCAGCGCCTCGCCCTGGTCAAGCCTGGGGTATTGCTCGCAGTGCCAGTAGGGGTAGCCGCCCTGGTCGGCCTGGTAGCGCTGCAGATTGATGGCGCCGGGGCGGAAGACCTTGGCGATCAGGCCCATCAGCAGCTCGTCGCTCAGCGCAGCGGCGCCGTCGGCATCCAGCATGGCTTGGCTGCCATCGGGCCGTTGCATCTGCAGCTTCAACGGTGCCAGCGCCAGATGGGCATAGCGGCGCAGATAGTGCTTGAAGCCCTGGATGACGGCGTCGTTGAGCTGGGCGCAGGCATCGGCCCACTCGGGGTGGCGGCTGATGGCGATGTCCCAGCTGTCCTTCATGCTGACATCGACGCCGCTGCCGGTCTCGCCCCGCTGGACGCGGGTGCTGGCCTTGAAGCGCTCGACGAGCGCGCGGCAGGCGTCGGGACTGAGCGCCTGGTCGTAGAGCTCGATGAAGTCAGGGGTCGTCATGGCGCGGGATTCTCAGCCCTTCAGCAGCGGCGCTTGCAGCGACACATGGTTGAACACCGTCTCCAGCGGCAGCCGCCGCCCGGCCGCATGGTCGCGCACGCACTGCAGCACCAGCGGGCTGCGGTGCCGGTCCTCGCAGGCGGCCAGCTCGGCCTCGCTCATCCACAGCGTGCGGCATATGCCCTCGTCCAGCGCGCGCCCGGCGATCTCCTCGCCGACCGAGCCGCTGAAGGCCAGCCGCACATAGGTGACATCCTCTAATCGCGCCGGCCGCACGAATCGGGCCATGTAGACGCCCAGAAATGACTCGGGCACGAAGGCGCGCATCGTTTCCTCCAGCGCCTCGCGCACGACGGCCTCGATGGCGCTTTCGCCCAGCTCCAGATGGCCTGCCGGGTTGTTCAGCATCAAACCCTCGGGCGTCTCTTCCTCAACCAGCAGATAGCGCCCGGCGCGGGCAATCACCGCGGCGACAGTGACGCTGGGACGAAACCGGTCTGTGGCAGTCATGAAACCTCCAATCGAAATCCCGCACTGGGGTGGCGCAAGCATTGTGTAAGCTGCCGCGACCCCGTTCCCCGGAGGAGAACCCATGCAGATCGGCGTACCGCGCGAACGCGCGGCCGGAGAGACCCGTGTGGCCGTCACGCCAGAGACGGCCAAGAAGCTGAAGGCCGCCGGCCACACACTGCGCATCGAATCAGGCGCTGGCGTCGCGGCCAGCGTCACAGATGCAGCCTACGAAGCCGTGGGCTGCGAGATCGTCGACCAGGCCGCGGCCCTTGGCAGCGAACTGGTGCTGAAGGTGCGCGCTCCCGGCGCCGACGAGCTGCCGCTGATGAAACCCGGCACGGCCCTGGTCGGCATGCTCAACCCCTTCGACCGCGACGGCCTCACGGCCATGGCCGGTGCGGGCCTGACCAGCTTTGCGCTGGAAGCCGCACCGCGCACGACGCGCGCTCAGAGCATGGACGTGCTCTCGTCCCAGGCCAACATCGCCGGCTACAAGGCCGTCATGATCGCGGCGGACCGCTACCAGCGCTTCTTCCCGATGCTGATGACGGCAGCCGGCACCGTGAAGGCGGCGCGCGTCGTCATCCTCGGCGTCGGTGTCGCGGGCCTGCAGGCCATCGCGACGGCCAAGCGCCTGGGCGCCGTCATCGAGGCCAGCGATGTGCGTCCCTCGGTGAAGGAGCAGGTCGAGTCCCTCGGCGGCAAATTCATCGACGTGCCCTACGAGACGGCCGAAGAGAAGGAAGCGGCCGAGGGTGTGGGCGGCTACGCACGGCCCATGCCGCAGAGCTGGCTGGACCGGCAAAAGGCCGAGGTCGCCAAGCGCGTCGCAGCGGCCGACATCGTCGTCACGACGGCGCTGATCCCCGGCCGCGCGGCGCCGGTGCTGGTCACCGAGGACATGGTCAAGGCCATGAAGCCCGGCTCGGTCATCGTTGACATCGCCGCACCCGCGGGCGGCAACTGCCCGCTGACGGAAGCTGGCAAGACGGTCACCAAGTACGGCGTCGTCATCGTCGGCGAGACCAATCTGCCGGCCCTTGTGGCGGCCGACGCGTCGGCGCTGTACGCGCGCAACGTGCTGGACTTCCTGAAGCTCGTCATCACCAAGGAAGGCACCTTCAACGTGCCTTTGGATGACGACATCGTCGCGGCCTGCCGCGTCACGCAAGACGGCCAAGTCACGAGGGCATGACCATGGAAATCGTTGACCACACCATCATCAACCTGATCATCTTCGTGCTGGCCATCTACGTGGGCTACCACGTCGTCTGGACGGTGACGCCCGCGCTGCACACGCCGCTGATGGCCGTCACCAACGCGATCTCGGCCATCGTCATCGTCGGCGCCATGATGGCCGCGGCGCTGACCGAGACGCCGTTTGCCAAGGGCATGGGCGTGCTGGCCGTGGCGCTGGCCGCGGTCAACATCTTTGGCGGCTTCCTCGTCACGCGCAGGATGCTGGAGATGTTCAAGAAGAAGGAAAAGAAGACCAACGTGGAGGCCAAGCAATGAGCCTCAATCTCGTCACGTTGCTCTACCTGATCGCCAGCGTCTGCTTCATCCAGGCGCTCAAGGGCCTGTCGCACCCGACGACGTCCATCCGCGGCAATCTCTTCGGCATGATCGGCATGGCCATCGCCGTGCTCACGACAGCGGCCCTCATCGTCAAGCTGGCCGGCTCTGGTCTGGGCCTGGCGTGGGTGCTGCTGGGCCTGGTCGTCGGCGGCGGCTACGGTGCCTGGCGGGCCAAGACGGTCGAGATGACCAAGATGCCCGAGTTGGTCGCCTTTTTCCACAGCATGATCGGCCTGGCGGCCGTGGCCATCGCGGTGGCGGCGGTCGCTGAGCCCGCGGCCTTCGGCATCACGCCGGCCATGGATGCGGCCCTGGCCGCCATCCCGCCGGAGGATGGCGTGGCCCCGCGCACGCTGGCGCCCATCCCGGGCGGCAATCGCATCGAACTGGCCCTGGGCGCCTTCATCGGCGCCATCACCTTCACGGGCTCCGTCATCGCCTGGGGCAAGCTGTCGGGCGGCTCAAAGTTCCGCCTGTTCCAGGGCGCGCCGGTCACGTTCAAGGGCCAGCATRCGTTGAACGCGGTGCTGGGCCTGGCGTCGGTCTTCTTCGTGTTTGGCTTCTGGCATTCGCAGTCGCCCATCGACTTCGGTCTGATCGTGGCGCTGGGCTTCCTGCTGGGCGTGCTGCTGATCATCCCGATCGGCGGGGCGGACATGCCGGTCGTCGTGTCCATGCTGAACAGCTACTCCGGTTGGGCGGCGGCGGGCATCGGCTTCAGCCTGAACAACGCGATGCTGATCATTGCCGGTTCGCTGGTGGGCAGTTCGGGCGCGATCCTGAGCTACATCATGTGCAAGGCGATGAACCGCTCGTTCTTCAACGTGATCCTGGGCGGCTTCGGCGGCGAGGCCGGCACGGCCGCGGTGGGTGATGGCAAGGCACGCCCGGTCAAGAGCGGCAGCGCCGACGACGCGGCCTTCGTGCTCGGCAATGCCGAGAGCGTCGTCATCGTGCCGGGCTACGGCCTGGCGGTGGCGCGCGCCCAGCATGCCGTGAAGGAGTTGGCCGCCAAGCTCACCGAGAAAGGCATCACCGTCAAGTACGCCATCCACCCGGTGGCGGGCCGCATGCCGGGCCATATGAACGTGCTGCTGGCCGAGGCGGAGGTGCCCTACGACCAGGTCTTCGAAATGGAAGACATCAACGGCGAGTTCGGCCAGGTCGACGTGGCCATCATCCTGGGCGCCAACGACGTCGTGAACCCCGCCGCCCATGTGAAGGGCAGCGCCATCTACGGCATGCCCATCCTGGAGGCCTACAAGGCCAAGACCATCATCGTCAACAAGCGCTCAATGGCGGCGGGCTATGCGGGCCTGGACAACGAGCTCTTCTACATGGACAAGACCATGATGGTCTTCGGCGACGCGAAGAAGGTGGTCGAGGACATGCTCAAGGCCGTCGAATAGCCCGAGCAGAAGGCGCCCCCAAAGAGCGCTATCGAATCCCCTGAGCCGTCCGCTGTCAGCTATCGGTCAGAATCGCCGCAACAAAAGAAGGAGACAAGGCATGGAGCCGATCTGGCTGAAGCAATACCCGGCCGCCGTGCCGCGCGACGTCAATGTGTCGCTCTATCCCAGCCTGGTCGACCTGCTGGACACCTCGTTCAAGAAGAATGCCGGCCAGCCCGCCTATCTGATGATGGGCAAGAGCCTGAGCTTCGCGCAGGTGGACGAGGCCTCGCGCGCGCTGGCCGCCTATCTGCAGAGCCTGGGCCTGGAGAAAGGCGACCGCGTCGCGCTGATGATGCCCAACCTGTTCCAGTACCCGGTGGCCGTGGCTGCCGTGCTACGGGCGGGTTATGTGGTCGTCAACGTCAACCCGCTGTACACGCCGCGCGAGCTGGAGCACCAGCTCAAGGACTCGGGCGCCAAGGCCATCGTCATCATCGAGAACTTCGCCTCGGTGCTGCAGCAGGTCATCAAGAACGTGCCGACCAAGCACGTCATCCTGGCGGCCATGGGCGACATGCTGGGCTTTGCCAAGGGCATGATCGTCAACTACGTCGTGCGCAAGGTGAAGAAGATGGTGCCGGCCTTCGACCTGCCCGGTGCCGTGCGCTTCAACGACGCCGTCGCCAAGGGCCGCAGCCTGACCTACAAGGCGCCCAAGCTGGGCGCGGACGACATCGCCGTGCTGCAGTACACCGGCGGCACCACCGGCGTGTCCAAGGGCGCCGTGCTGCTGCACCGCAACCTGGTCGCCAACATCCTGCAAAGCGAAGCCTGGTACCAGCCGGCGCTGAAGAAGGTGCCCAAGGGCGAGCAGGTCGTCACCATCTGCGCGTTGCCGATTTATCACATCTTCGGTTTCAACACGAACATGATGCTGTCCATGCACATGGGCGGCGCCAACGTGTTGATCCCGAATCCGCGTGACTTGCCGGCCGTGTTCAAGGAGCTGTCCCAACACCGCTTCCACAGCTTCCCGGCCGTCAACACCCTCTTCATGGCCATGGCCAACCACCCCGAGTTCAGCACGGTGGACTGGAGCCGTCTCGTCATCTCGGTGGGCGGCGGCATGGCCGTGCAGCAGGCCACGGCCAAGCTGTGGCTGGAGAAGACCGGCTGCCCCATCGTCGAGGGCTATGGCCTGTCCGAAACCTCGCCGTCGGCCACCTGCAACCCGACCGACAGCACCGCCTACAGCGGCACCATCGGCCTGCCAATGCCGCTGACCGAGCTGCAACTGCTGGACGACGACGGCAACGAGGTGCCGATGGGCCAGCCCGGCGAGATCGCCATCCGCGGCCCGCAGGTCATGGCCGGCTACTGGCAGCGCCCGGATGAAACCGCCAAGGTCATGACGGCCGACGGCTATTTCCGCACCGGCGACATCGGCACCGTCGATGAACGGGGTTATTTCAAGATCGTGGACCGCAAGAAGGACATGATYCTGGTSWSCGGCTTCAAYGTGTAYCCGAACGARGTSGARGACGTCATCACGCAGATGCCCGGCGTGCTTGAATGCGCCGCTGTCGGCGTGCCGGACGCCAAGGCCGGCGAGGCGGTGAAGGTCGTCATCGTGAAGAAAGACCCGAATGTCACCGAAGCTGACGTTCGTGCGTATTGCGAAGCCAACCTGACCGGCTACAAACGCCCGAAGATTGTTGAGTTCCGCACCGAACTGCCCAAGACGCCCGTGGGCAAGATCCTGCGCAGGGAATTGCGGGACAAGAGCTGATGCTTTCCCATGGCTTGCGAGCGGTGACGCCGATCGTGGGCGAGGCCCGATAACGTGCTCGACCTGTTGTATTCCAAAACCGATGCTGGCCGTGCCGAGATCCGCGCGCGGACTTTGCCGCTGTCGCGCACCGCGCGCAACCTGCTGCTCGTACTGGACGCGAGCAAAGCGGCCAGTGATTGGCTGCGCCTCGTCGCTGGCGCGAGCGAGGCCGACCTCGAGATGCTGAGCCAGCATGGCTTGATTGCACCCCAAGGTGCAGGCGGCCAGCCACGCGCTGCCGCCCCGACACCAGCGGCGCCAGTGGCGGCCAGCCCCGCACCCGCTGCATCTGCGGCCGCCCCTGCGCCCTCGATGCCGGCCGGCGGCTCGCCGCTGCTCGACCGCGCGGCCCTGTACACCTATCTGAGCGGTGAGGCGACCAAGCTGCTCGGCCCCTTCAAGGGCTATGCCTTCGCGCTCGAGGTCGAGCGTGCCGACAGCCTGTCTGCGCTGCAAGCCCTCGCCCTGCAGCTCGTCGAGCGCGTGCAGAAGGCCAAGGGCGAGGCCGCCGCGGCGGCCGTGCGCGACGCCCTCGGCCTGCGCTGATACTGGCGGGCTCGTCACGCCCCGCCATCCGCCTTGCCCCGCTTCTTCGTCGATACCCCGCTTGCCGTGACCGACGGCGACATCGCCCTGCCTCCCGGTGCCGCCCGCCATGTGCAGGTGCTGCGCCTGCAACCCGGTGACGCGTTGACCCTCTTCGACGGCAGCGGCCCTGAATGGCAGGCCGAAGTGACCGCCATGGGCCGCAGCGAGGTACGGGTTCGCCTCCTCACGGCCGAGCGGCCGCAGCGCGAGCTGGCCCGTGCCGTGACGCTGGCCGTCGTCATGCCGGCCAATGACCGCATGGACTTCCTGGTCGAGAAAGCCACCGAGCTCGGCGCCGCGGCCATCCAGCCGTTGATGAGCGAGCGTTCGGTGCTGCGCCTGAATGGCGAGCGGGCCGACAAGAAACGCGCCCACTGGCAGGGCGTGGCCGTTGCGGCCGCCGAGCAGAGCGGGCGCACGGTGCCGACTCGCATCGAGCCCGTGCAGACGCTGGCCACCTGGCTCGCGGCTCTGCCGGATCGCGACGACGAATGGCGAGGCTTGCTGAGCCCGCGCGCAGCCGAGCCGGTCGCGGCCTTCCCGCAGAAGCGGGCCCTTTTCCTCAGCGGCCCCGAGGGCGGCTTGAGCGACGCCGAAGAGGACGCCGCTCGCGCCCGTGGCTTTGCGGCCGTCACGCTGGGCCCGCGCGTGTTGCGCGCGGACACCGCCCCGCTGGCGGTGCTGTCCTGGCTCGCCTTGACGTGAACAGGAAACTGGCGCTGCTGGTCCTCGCCCAGGGCCTCTTCCTCACCAACAACATCTGCTTCATGGCCATCAACGGCCTCGTGGGGCTGGCGCTGGCGCCGCGGCCATGGATGGCGACGCTGCCGATCTGCGCCTATGTGACCGGCGGCGCGTTGATGGCGCGCATGGTGGGGCGCCACCAGCTGCGCTTCGGGCGCCGACGCGGTTTCCAGATCGGCCTGCTCGTCGCCCTCGCCAGTTGCGCGATGTCGCTGTGGAGCGTGCTGCACCAGAGCTTCTGGGGCGTCGTCATTGCGACGCTGATCGCTGGCTACTACACGGCCAACGCGGCGCTCTACCGCTTTGCGGCGACCGAACTCGTCGCACCGGCCAAGCGCGAGGCCGCGATCTCCTGGGTGTTGGGCGGTGGCTGCCTGGGCGCCATCCTCGGGCCCTGGCTGGCCACTGCGAGCAAGGATCTGCTGGTGGCGCCCTTTGCCGGCGCCTACCTGCTGTTGATGGGCGTTGCGCTGGCGGGGCTGGTGCTGATCTCGCTGATCGAATTCCCCGCGCTCGTCCAGCCCGCGCCCGGTGCCGGCGGCCGCAGCAGCGCCGAGTTGCTGCGCCAGCCGGTCTTCATGGTGGCGCTGGCCGCGAGTGCGCTCGGTTACGGCGTCATGAACCTGCTGATGGCCGCCACGCCCATCGCCATGGGCCAGTGCGGCCTGCCCTTCGCTGACGCCGGCATGGTGCTGCAATGGCATGTGCTGGGCATGTTCGTGCCGAGCTTCTTCACCGGCCCCCTGATCAAGCGCGTGGGGGTGCTGCCCGTCATGTCGGTGGGCGTGCTGCTCAACCTGGGCTGCGTTGCCTTCGCGCTGTCGGGCCAGGACCGCGACCACTTCCTCGGCGCATTGCTGCTGCTCGGCATCGGCTGGAACTTCCTCTACATCGGCGGCACGACGCTGTTCACGCAGGCTTACCGCCCCGAAGAGAAGACGCGCGCGCAAGGGCTGCTGGACACCGGCGTCTACGCGACGATGACGCTGACCTCGTTCTCCTCTGGCGCCCTCGTCACGACGGGCGGCTGGCAGTGGATGAACTGGGCCAGCCTGGTGCCGATCGCGTTATGCGCCTTGGCGCTGGCCGTGCAGGCGGTTCATCAGCGGCGGTCGTGCTGAAGGTATTCGGCCGCCATCTGCTGGCCGACGAGATCGGGCTTGAGGCGCACCAGCGCTGCCAAGGCGAGGTCGCGCTGGGTCACGAACAGCGGCGCGCCAATGCGCAGGCCGTTGATGACGCCGCCGTCGCCCAGCGTAGGCAGCAGCGGGTAGACGCGCAAGCGCAGCACCAGCGTGTCGTTCTGATCCACAAAGAGGGCGGTTTCGATCAGCGTGTTGCAGTGAAGGTTGTCGGCCTGTTCGAGCAGCGCGACACCGGCGGCCGCGGGATCGGCCTGCACGGCGGACGCCGTCATCGGGATGACGCGCCGGCCCTCGACGTCCAGGGTATTGGTGACGGCGGCGTTGAAGCGCTGGTTCAGATCATCCCAGTCCGGCCCGTCCTTCAACGGCGGGTTGCGCCCCTGGCCGAACACCAGGGTGCAGGGCTCGGCCTGGGCGGCGGCCGCAGCCAGCGCCAGCGCCACGGCAGCGATCAGCTCACGCGGGCGCATCGCCTTCGGTGACCTTGCGTGCCGAGCCCTTGACCAAGTCGAAGCGGAACAGCCGGCATTCGATGGGGCCGTTCCACATCGGCACGCGGCGAGACTCCTTGAGCCGCATCTTGCTCGGCAGCTTCATGTCGGGGCTCAGCATCCAGGCCGTCCAGCCGGCGGGGTTTTCGGTGTACTGGCGCTTCCAATGCGCAGCCAGGCGCGGGAAGAAATCGTCGCCGGCATCGCGCTCCTCGCTGCCACCGGCGTCACGCGTCATCGCCGCCTTGCCGCGCACCTCGATGCGCTCGCCGTAGGGCGGGTTCATCATGATGCTGCCGGCCATGCCTTCGGGCAACTGGGGCGCGGGCCGCTCCAGCGCGTCGCCGCCGTTGAACTGGATGTACTGGGCCACGCCGGCGCGCTCGGCATTGCGGCGCGCGAAGTCGACCATGCGGAAGGCCACGTCGCTGGCGTAGATGGGCACGGCGGGGGCATGGACACGGGCACGGGCGGCCTGGGCCATCTCGCCCCAGGCGGCCTTCAGCGCGGGCGTGGAGAACGGGATCTGGCGTTCGAAAGCAAAGCGGCGCAGCAGGCCGGGGGCTGAATCACAGGCGATCAGCGCGGCCTCGATGGGGATGGTGCCGGAGCCGCAGCAGGGGTCGTGCAGGGCGCTCTCACCGCGCCAGCCGGCAGCGGCCAGCATCGCGGCGGCGAGGGTCTCCTTCAGCGGTGCATCGCCCTTGTCGACACGCCAGCCGCGCTTGAACAGCGGCTCGCCCGAGGTGTCGACATAGATCGCCGCGCGCTCGGGGCCGACATGCAGCAGCACCGGCAGGTCGGGCGAGTGCGTGTCCACGCTGGGTCGCTCGCCGGTGTGCTCGCGCAGCTGGTCGCAGATCGCGTCCTTGATGCGCAGCGTCGTGAAATTCAGGCTCTTCAGCGGCGAGCGCTGCGCGATGGTGTCGACGCGGATGGTCTCGCGCGGCGTGATCCAGTCGCGCCAGTCGACGCGGCGCGCCAGCGCATAGAGATCTTCCTCGTGGCGGTAGGGGCCCTCGATCAGCTCGATCAGCACGCGCTGGGCGAGCCGGCTCTCCAGGTTGATGCGCATCGCGTCTTCGAGGCTGCCGACCACGCCGCAGCCGCCGCGCAGCGGCTCCACCTTGCTGCGCACACCGGGCGGCAGGAAGCGCTTGAGCTCCTCCTCCAGCAGCGGCTCGACGCCGCCGGCACAGGACACGAACAGGGAAAGTTTGTTGGGCAGGCTCACGGGCTGCATTGTCGCCGCCCTCTAAACTGACAACGTTGCCATCATCCGTGTGCACCCCTGCCATGAAGCGAATCGTCCTGACCCTCGCCTTCCTGTTCACCGCGTTTCAGGCATGCGCCCAGGCGCCTGCCTATCCGCCGCACACCGTCGGCAACACGCAACTGCGCGCCCTGCCCAAGAACGCGGATGGCCGCACCTACCAGCTGCACATCCACCTGCCTGGGTCGTTTACGAAGGACCCGAAGCGCCGTTATCCGGTGCTCTACGTGACCGACGGCTACTGGGACTTCGCCACCGTCGTCGCCTCGTACAACAACCTGAACTACGACAAGGTCGTGCCGGAGTTCATCACGGTGGGCCTGGGCTATGCCGGCGACAACCTCGACTACGGCGAGCTGCGCGGCTGGGAGCTGTCGCCCGTGCGCATGAACCCGCTGTCTTCCAGCACCGGCAATGCCGACAAGTTCATCGCGGCACTGGAAAAGGACATCTTCCCGCTGATGGAGCGCGACTACCGCGCCGACCCGGCCCAGCGCTACCTGGCGGGCAGCTCGCTCGGCGGCCTGTTCACGCTGCACGCGATGTATGCCAAGCCCGATCTCTTCAAGGGCTATATCGCCGCCAGTCCGGCCGTCGTCATGGGCAACGACTGGATCATCGGCCAGGCCAAGGCCTATGCCGCGACGGGCAAGGCCATCAAGGCGCGGCTCTACGTGACCGGTGCAGAGTACGAGTGGCCCGGCTTCCTGGCCGGCATCAAGCGCTACCAGGCGCTGCTGCCGGAGCTGAAGCACCCGGGCCTGGTGTTCCAGAACCGCACCATCGACGGTGAGCGCCATGCCGGCACCAAGGCCGAGAGCTACACGCGCGGCATGCGCTTTGTGTTCGAGCCGCTGGCGCCGGAGACCGGGCCGTCCAAAGACTAGGACGAGCCGGGCACTGCCCGGCTCCCTGAGGCTTACTGGCGGATGAAGGCCAGCAGGTCCTGGTTGAGGCGGTCCTTGTGCGTGTCGGTGATGCCGTGCGGGCCGTCGGCGTACTCGATCAGGCGGGCACCCTTGACCAGCTTGGCCGTGGCGCGGCCGGTGGTCTCGATGGGCACGATCTGGTCGTCGGCACCGTGGATGACCAGCGTCGGGATGTCGAACTTCTTCAGGTCGGCGCGGAAGTCGGAATGGAAGAAGGCCTCGATGCTGTCGTAGGTGGCCTTGGCTCCGGCCTGCATGCCCTGCACGTAGAAGCTGTCGACCAGGCCGGCTGAAGGCTTGGCACCGGGGCGGTTGAAGCCGAAGAAGGGGCCGCCGGCGATGTCCTTGTAGAGCTGGGCCCGGTTGTCGAGCGAGGCCTTGCGCAGGCTGTCGAACACAGCGGTGGGCACGCCTTCGGGGTGGCTGGGCGACTGGCCCATGATGGGCGTGACGGCGCTCACCAGCACGGCCTTGGCGACGCGTGCAGTGCCATGGCGGCCGATGTAGCGGGCCACTTCGCCGCCGCCGGTGGAGAAGCCCACCAGCGTGGCGCGCTTGACGTCCAGCGCGCGCAGCACGGCGTCGAGGTCGTCGGCGTACTGGTCCATGTTGTTGCCCGCCCAGGGCTGGCCCGAGCGACCGTGGCCGCGCCGGTCATGGGCGATGACGCGGTAGCCCTTCTCGGCCAGGAACTGCATCTGCGACTCCCAGCTGTCCGCGTTCAGCGGCCAGCCATGGCTGAAGACGACGACCGGGCCGGTCTTCGGGCCCCAGTCCTTGACGTAGAGGGGCGTGCCGTCGTTGGCGGCCACGTAGGGGCTGGCGATGGCCGCCTTGGCCGGGGCGGCCAGGGCCTGGGTCTGGGCTGCAAAACCGCCGATGGCGAGGGTGGCGGCGAGGGCGATGCGGGTGAAGGCGTTCATGGGGGGCTTTCGAAAGTGATGGGGTTGGGGCGTGGCGATCAGGCGGGGCGGCGGGCTTCGCCGCGGCGCACGGCGTACTCGGCCACCAGGGCGGCATAGCGGTCGCTCTGGCGCAGGGCGGCGTAGCGTTGGCGTG
This sequence comes from Roseateles sp. P5_E1, assembly GCF_054049335.1. Taxonomy (NCBI): domain Bacteria; kingdom Pseudomonadati; phylum Pseudomonadota; class Betaproteobacteria; order Burkholderiales; family Sphaerotilaceae; genus Roseateles; species Roseateles sp. P5_E1. Next base: position 60,434 of record NZ_JBFUMN010000006.1, on the reverse strand, counting down.
CGGCCAGCAGGGCGGGCGTGTCCTGGCCGGTCTCAGCCGCGGCGCGCTCGGCAGCGGCGAGGCCCGACTCCTGGTAGACCTTCAGGTCGGCCAGCACCTCGGCCCGCGAGACGGTGGACGCCACGCTGACGCTGGTGCCCGACTCGGGGTCCGTCACATAGGACTGGGCGTTGGCCGAAGCGCCGACGAGGGCGACGCTGGCGAACAGCAGCTGGAAAACGGCGCGGTTGAAGCTGGGTTGGCGGGTCATGGCGGGCTCCTGGAAGTCGGTGTCTTGGGGTGGGGTTGTTTGTCTTGCGACAGAACGAACTTTGCCGATGAAGCTCGTACTTGAAATACCATTTGGTACGTCTTAGTTTGCAATTCGTACTGACCATGGCCGACCGACTTGCCGCCCTCTTCACGCACTTCGCCGTGCGGGCCGAGACCTTCCAGACCGGCCCGCTGTGCGGCGTCAACAGCCTGGAGCCCCAGGCCGGGCGCGGCCAGCTGCACCTGATCCGCGAGGGCGGCGTGGAGGTCCACCACGGCGCACCGGAGCTGCTGCGCATCGACGAACCCAGCCTGCTGCTCTACCCGCGCCCGCTGGCGCATCGCTTCGTGACGGACCCGAGTTGCGGCGCCCAGTTCGTCTGTGCCCACATGGCCTTCGAAGGCGGCGCCAGCCACCCCATCGCCGCGGCGCTGCCGCCCTGGGTCTGCTTGCCGCTGGCGGCAGTGCCCAGCTGCGCGCCGGTGCTGGGCCAGCTGTTCGCCGAGGCCGAAGCCACTCACTGCGGCCGGCAGCTGATGCTGAACCGGCTGTTCGAGGTGCTGATGATCTGGGTGCTGCGCGAGCTGATGTCGCAGGGCCAGGTGGAGTCGGGCATGCTGGCCGGCCTGTCACACCCCCGGCTGCGCGGGGCGCTGGTGGCCCTGCATGACTCACCCCAGCTTGAGTGGTCGCTGGAAGAGCTGGCCACGCGGGCCGGCATGTCGCGAACGGTATTCGCCAACACCTTCCGCGACGTGGTGGGCTGCACGCCGGGCGTCTACCTGCAGCGCTGGCGCATCGGCCTGGCGCAGAAGGGGCTGCGCGAGGGGCGGGCTCTCAAGCACATCGCAGCGGACGTGGGCTACGGCGGCGAGGCGGCGCTGTCACGCGCCTTCCGCGCGCACACGGGGCAGTCGCCGAGGGAGTGGCGAAAGGGGGCGTTGCCGCAGGGCTGAAGGCGAAGCGGCGCCTAAAGCGCCTTGCGCAAATTCGCCGGCGCGATCTTCATCGCTTCGCGGTACTTGGCCACCGTGCGCCGCGCGCACTGGATGCCCTGCTCTTCCAGCATCGCTGCCAGCGCGCTGTCGGACAGCGGCTTCTTGATGTCCTCGGCCGCGACGAACTGCTTGATCAGTGCGCGCACCGCGGTGCTGGACGCCTCGCCGCCGGCCTCGGTGCTGAGCCCTGAGCCGAAGAAATACTTCAGCTCGAAAGTGCCCCAGCTGGTGGCCATGTACTTGGCCGTCGTCACGCGCGAGATGGTGGACTCGTGCAGGCCGAGCTCGTCGGCGATCTCGCGCAGCACCAGCGGCTTCATGGCCAGCGCACCATGCGTGAAGAAGCCGCGCTGGCGCTCGACGATGGCCTGGCTGACACGCAGGATGGTGTCGAAGCGCTGCTGGATGTTCTTGATGAACCAGCGCGCCTCCTGCAATTGGCCGCCGAGCGGCGAGTTGCTGATGCCGCCGCGCGTGGCGCGCAATGCGTTGGCATAGAGGTCGTTGATGCGCAGCTTGGGCGCGACCTCGGGGTTGAGCATGACGCGGAATTCGCGGCCGCTCTTGCGCACGATGACGTCCGGCACGATGGCCGCCGCGGCGCCCTGGGTGAAGCGCCGGCCGGGCTTGGGCTCAAGCTGGGTGATCAGCCCCTGGGCTTCGCGCAGCATGGTTTCGTCGGCACCAGTCTCGGCCATCAGGCGGCGCATATCGCGGCGCGCCAGCAATTCCAGATGACCCTTGCAGATCAGGATGGCGATGACCTGGGCAGGGCACTTCGGGCAGGCGCGCAACTGCAGCACCAGGCATTCGGACAGGTCGCGCGCGGCAATGCCCGCGGGCTCCAGGCTCTGCAGCAGGCGCAGCGCGATGCGCAGGCGGTCCAGCAGGTCCTCGCGGGCCTCTTCGTCTTCGATGAGGGCCGCGGCGATCTCCTCGAGCGGGTCCTCGAGGTAGCCGTCCTCGTTCAGCGATTCGATCAGCACCTGCAGGGCAGCGCGGTCTTCCGGCGACAGGTGGTGGCCGGCGAGCTGCTCGGCCAGGTGCTCGGCCAGCGTCAGTTCGGCGTACTCCTGGCTCTCGCGTTCGCCGTCGTCGTCGCCGCTGCCACTGCCACTGCTGGAGGGCAGCTCGCGGATGCCGTCGAAGTCGTCCTTCTCGGTGCCGTTCTCCCAGTCCTCGCGCTCGGTGCCGCCGAAGTCCTCGCCGCTCAGCTCGGGAGCTTCTGCGGTCTCTGCTTCGGCGCCGGTGTCACTGCTGGTTTCCGCGGCCGACGTTTCGGCCGGCGCATTGCTGGCCAGCTCGGGCGTGCTGACGGTGAATTCCTCTTCGGTCTCCAGCAGCGGGTTGCTGGCCAGCATCTGCTCGACTTCCTGATGCAGCTCCAGCGTGGACAGCTGCAACAGCCGGATGGATTGCTGCAGCTGGGGCGTCAGCGCGAGATGCTGACTGAGCCTGACCTGGAGGGTCTGCTTCATCCTGAAAGACCGCTGTATTCCGGGCCGAGCGCTGGGCCGCTCCCGAGCCGGCCCGCCATGGCGATGTGCTTGCGGCTCGATGCCGCAAGCATCGCCGCCCCCTCGGGGGCTGAGGCCGGACACATTGCGCCCAGTGGGCGCGATGTGCCTGCCGAAGGGATGCGGCGCAAGCCGCAGCGCGGTCTGCAAGACCGGCTAGGCTGGCCCGCGTTCAGCGCGGCAAGACTGGACGGGGGGCTCATCATCTCTACATCCTGAAGTTTTCGCCGAGATAGACCTTGCGCACGTCGGCGTTGGCCACGATCTCGTCGGGCGTGCCTTCGGCGAGCACGGCGCCCTCGCTGATGATGTAGGCGCGGTCGCAGATGCCCAGCGTCTCGCGGACGTTGTGGTCCGTGATCAGCACGCCGATTCCGCGCGCCTTCAGGAAGCCGATGATGCGCTGGATCTCCAGCACGGCGATCGGATCGACACCGGCGAAGGGCTCGTCCAGCAGGATGAAGCGCGGCTGTGTTGCCAGCGCCCGGGCGATCTCGACGCGACGGCGCTCACCGCCCGACAGCGCCGGCGCCGGGCTATCGCGCAGGCCTTCGATGGAGAGGTCGTGCAGCAGGCTGTTCAGCAGCTCGTCGATGCGTGCCTTGGACAGGGCCTTGCCGCGTTCGTCCTGCTGCAGCTCCAGCACCGCACGGATGTTCTGCTCGACGGTCAGCTTGCGGAAGATCGACGCTTCCTGCGGCAAGTAGCTCAGGCCCAGGCGCGCGCGGGCATGGATGGGCAGGCGCTGCACCTCGGCGCCGTCGATGCGGATGACGCCGGCGTCCGAACGCACCAGCCCGACGATCATGTAGAAACTGGTCGTCTTGCCCGCGCCATTGGGGCCGAGCAGGCCGACGACCTCGCCGCAGTCCACGCGCACATGGACATTCTTGACGACCTTGCGCACGCCATAGGTCTTGGCCAGCGCCTCGGCCTCAAGGCGGCTGCCGCATTCCGCCGCGGGGCGGCTGGTGACGGGCTCGGCCGTGGTCATGGAGATTTCGGCGGTGTGATCGTCGTGGATGGCTGCAGCGGCAGCCCTGCCGGGGGCGCCGAGGCGGGCGCGTCGGGCTGGGCGCGCGGCATCAGCACCATGCGCACGCGGCCATTCGGGTTGGGCGAGGCGCTGCCGCCTTCCAGCGCGAAGACCTCGGTGCGGCTGTCGTAGATGATGACGGCGCCCGTGACCTCCTGGGCCACCGTCGCACCGTTCATGCGGCGCACATTGGCATTGCCGATGAAGCGCACGGTCTCGGACTTGGTGTCGTATTCGAGCTGATCGGCATGGCCTTCGATGGCTTCGCCGGGCGTGTCGCGCGCCTGGCGGAAGCTGACCGGCTGGCCGGTTGCACCGCTGGCATAAGCCTGGTGGTAGCCGTCCCGGGTCTCGCGCACGTCCACCTTCTCGGCGCGCAGCATCAGCGTGCCCTTGGTGATGATGACGTTGCCGAACAGCTCGGTGCGCTGGTTGACGCTGTCGATCCGGCCTTCCTTGTCGGCCGTGAAAACCATGGGCTTGAGCCGATCGGCCTTCTCCGCCTGGGCGGCGGAGAAAGCGAGCGCCAGAGTGAGCGCAGCGGCGAGCGGGATCAGTTGGCGAGGCATGGCGGCACGGAAGTTGCAGGCCATTCTAGGGGCCGGTTGCCGTCCCCAGCCTTTCCCAGGCGGCAAGTCCGTCAGGAAACCTTGCCAGCGCGTGCCATCTTGACGAGGAAGTCCGCCACGGCCAGCGCTTGTTGGCCCTGGGCCACCTCGCTCTGGCCGGGCGTACCCGCCATGCCCGGGTCGGTGCGCCAGCGTCCGCCGATGACGAGCGTCGGCGTGCTGTCGGCGCCGCTCAGTTCGGCCAGCTTCATGCCTTGCTGCACCTTGGCCTGCACACCGAAGGAGCTGAAGGCCTGCTTGAACTTGGCCGTGTCCACGCCCAACCGGCCGACCAGGGCGACGACGGCAGCCTCGTCATTGGCTTGGACGCCGCCGCGGTGGAAGGCGCTGAAGATGCCGCCGTGCACGGCCGGCGTCAGCGCGCCCATGGCCTCGAGGGCGTAGTACATGCGCTGGTGCAGCTTGAGCACGAGCTGCGCGCCCACCGGCACGCGGCGGAAGCTCACGTCGGCCGGCAGCTGGTGCACCCAGGCCTCCAGCAGCGGGTCAAAGGTATTGCAGTGCGGGCACTTGTAGAAGAAGAACTCGATGACGTCGATCTTGCCGGGCGTGCCCGGCAGGGTCTGGCCCAGGCGCGCGTAGTGCTTGCCCTCGACCGGGCCACCCTGGGCGAATACGGCTGGCGCGAAGCCGCCTGCGATCAGGACCGCGGCGGCTTCCCGGCGCTTCATGTTGGCACCCTTCGGCCTGCGGCCTGACCACCTGAGCGGGAGCGAGCTTGCTTGGGGCGGCCCGGCGCGGCGCTCATGCCTTGTTCCTCACGCGCTGGATCAGAAATTCGGTGATCTGCAGCGCTTTCTGGCCGAGCTCATCCTCGGGCAGGCGCTGGCCGGCGGCGGCCTGGCTGGGCGACGTCAGGAAGCGGCCGCCGACACCGATGCTGGGCACGCCGTCGATGTGATAGGCCTCGGACAGCTTCTCCGCCTGGGCGCATTTAGTGACGACGCCGAAGGAGTTGTAGGCGTCCTGGTACTTGGCCGGGTCGATGCCCAGGGGGGCCAGGAACTTGGCCTGGCTCTTGGCGTCGTCCAGGGCCAGGCCCTGCTGGTGAATGGCATTGAAGATGGCCGGGCGCGCGGCGGCTTCCTTGCCCATGGACTCCAGCGCAAAGAACATGCGCTGGTGGATCTTGACGTTGGCGCGGAAGGCCACGTGCACCTTGCGGAAGGCCACGTCGGCCGGCAACTGCTTGGCCCAGGCCTCGATGGCCGGCTCGAACACTTTGCAGTGCGGGCAGCCATACCAGAAGAACTCGATCACCTCGATCTTGCCCGGCGTCGTGGGCAGTGGCGGGTTCAGCACCAGGTACTGGCGGCCTTCAATGGGGCCGCCCTGGGCGAAGGCGGGGTTCGCGGTGGCACCCAGAACAGGGGCGCTGGCGAGCAGGGCGGAGAAATCGCGGCGCTTCATGGCGGCAGTCATCCTTCAGGCGGTGGTTGGGTCAGCGTTGTACACGAACGAGATTGGCCTCGAAGCCAGCCCCTTCAATCTTGCGCTGCAGGTCTTCGGCGGCCTCGCGCGTGTCCGAAGGACCGAGGCGCACGCGGAAGACGGTGCGGCCGTTCTGCTCGCGCTCCATGACCTTGGCGGTGAAGCCCTGGATGGCCAGCTTGGCCTTCTGGGACTCTGCCTCTTCGGGGCGGGTGAAAGCGCCGGCTTGCACGAAGTAGACATAGGCGTCGGCACCGGCGGCAGCTGTCGCGGTGGGCGCGGAGGCGGGCGCTTCGGCCTTGGCGGCTGGCTTGGCAGGCGGGGGCAGGGCTGCCGTGGCGGCGGCGCTGGCCGTCGCGGCGGCCGCACTGGCGTTCGTGCTGGGCGGCGGCGGCGGCGCAGTCGCCACCGGCGCGTTGACGACACCGCTGGCGCTGCGGGCGGCCTTGCCGGCCAGCGGCGCGTTCGGATCCCAGTTGCGGTTGCGCTCGGTTTCGGCGGCGTCCTGCTCGGCCGTGCGCTGGGGCACCTTGTTCACGAAGGGGATGGGCACCTTGGTGATGTACAGGGCCACGCCCAGCGCAACGGCCAGGCCCACCAGCAGGCCGACGATCAGCCCGAGGACGAAGCCGCCTTTCTGGTTCTTTTGGCCGGCGGGTTTCGAGACAGCAGTCATTCGTTCTCCGTGAGGGATTCGGCAGATTCAGGAATATCGCGGTTCATCTGCTCGGGCGCGCTGACGCCCAGCATGCCCAGCGCATTGGCCAGCACCTGGCGCGTCGCGGCCAGCAGCGCGACGCGGGCGCGGCTCAGCTCGGGTGCCTGGTCCAGCACCCGTTCGGCGCCGTAGTAGGAGTGGTAGGCGCCGGCCAGGTCGCGGGCATAGAAAGCCACGTCATGCGGCGCGATGCCGGCGGCGGCACCCGCCAACATGTCAGGGTAGGCGGCGAGCTTGAGCATCAGCGCCTCCTCGGTCGGCGCGGTCAGCAGGCTCATGTCGGCGTCGGCGATGGTGGACACGTCGCCGCCCCATTTGCGGATCACCGAGCAGATGCGCGCATGGGCGTACTGCACGTAGAACACCGGGTTCTCGTCGTTGGCCTTCAGCGCCAGGTCGATGTCGAAGACGAACTCGSTGTCGGCCTTGCGGCTGAKCAGGAAGAAGCGCACCGCRTCSYKGCTGGTCCAGTCGATCAGGTCGCGCARSGTSACRTAGCTGCCGGCGCGYTTGGAGATCTTGACCTCCTCGCCGCCCTTCATSACCGTGACCATCTTGTGCAGCACGTAGTCCGGGAAGCCCTGGGGGATGCCCATGTCGACCGCCTGCAGGCCGCCGCGCACGCGGGCGATGGTGCCGTGGTGGTCGGTGCCCTGGATGTTGATGCACTGCGTGTAGCCGCGCTCGAACTTGTTGATGTGGTACGCGATGTCCGGCACGAAATAGGTGAATCCACCCTCGGACTTGCGCATCACGCGGTCCTTGTCGTCACCGTAGTCGGTCGAGCGGAACCACAGCGCGCCGCCTTCTTCATACGTCTTGCCATTGGCGACGATGCGCTCGACCGTCTTCTCCAACTGGCCGCCGGCGTAGACGCTGGTCTCCAGGAAATAGCTGTCGAACTTCAGGCCGAAAGCCTGCAGGTCCAGGTCCTGCTCGTGGCGCAGGTAGGCGACGGCGAACTGGCGGATGCTGTCCAGGTCGTTCACGTCGCCCGAGGCGGTGAACTCGCGGTCGTCGGCCTTGACCGTTTCCTTGGCGAGGAAGGCGTCGGCGATGTCCTGGATGTAGTCGCCGTTGTAGGCCGCCTCGGGCCATTCGGCGTCACCGGGCTTGAAGCCCTTCAGGCGCATCTGCGTGGAGTTGGCCAGCGTGGCGATCTGCACGCCGGCGTCGTTGTARTAGAACTCGCGGGTCACGTCGTGGCCCTGGCTCTGGAACACCGAGCACAGCGAATCACCCAGCGCCGCCTGGCGGGCATGGCCCACGTGCAGCGGGCCGGTCGGGTTGGCCGACACGAACTCGATCATGACGTGCTTGCCCGTGGGCGCGCGGTGGCCGAACTTCGCTCCGGCGGCCAGCACCTCACCGACGACAGCCTGCTTGGCTTCGGGCTTGAGGCGGATGTTGATGAAGCCCGGGCCGGCAATCTCCAGCGCCTGCACCCAGGTCTGGAAGGCGGGCTTGGCTTCGAGGGCGGCGATCAGTCGGGTGGCCAGTTCGCGCGGGTTGGCCTTGAGCGGCTTGGCCAGCTGCATGGCGGCCGTGCAGGCGAAGTCGCCATGGGCGGCCTGCTTGGGGGATTCGAAGGCCGCGGCGGCGTTCGATCCGGGGGCAATTTCCTGGAGGGAGTCGGCGAGTGCGGCGAGCAGCGCCTGCTTGGCTTGGATCATGGGCGGGATTCTAGGAGGCAGCCCCTGAACGCATGAGCCGCCGGCGGCGCCGACTCAGCCGGCCGTCGACTCGTGACAGGCGACGCAGAGTTTGTTGCCGTCCGGGTCGCGGAAATAGGCGCCGTAGTAGTTCGCGTGGTACTGGGGCCTCAGCCCCGGGGCGCCCTCGCAGCGGCCGCCGTGGGCCAGGGCCAGCGCATGGGCCTGGTCCACCTGCGCGCGATCGGCAGCCAGCAGCGCCACCATCTGGCCATTGCCGGGCACGTGCTCCTCGCCGTCGAAAGGTTTGCCGAGCAGAAACAATGGCCGTGGCCCGGGGCTGCTTTGCCATCCGGCCCAAGGTTTTTCGGGTTCGCAGAAGCGCTCGGCCACGCCCAGCAGTGCCATCAACGGACGGTAGAACGCCAAGGCGCGCTCGAAGTCACGAGTACCGAGAAATACGTGGGAGAACAAGGGCCGGCACCTCCAGGAGCGGCCCGTATCATGCCTCGCGATGAGCGCCTCTGCCGACGATCTGCCCGCCCATATCGGCCGCTACCAGGTGCTCAAGCGCCTGGGCGAGGGGGCGACCAGTGATGTCTTCCTGGCCCGCGATCCCTTCCAGGACAAGGAGGTGGCCATCAAGCGCATGCGCGCCTGGGCGCCGCCGCCCGATGCGCCGGCCAGCGATTTCAGCAACCGCTTCTTCAGCGCCGAGGCGGCCCTGGCCGGGCGGCTGCACCACCCCAATGTCGTCGCCATCGTCGATGCCGTGTCCGAGGAGGCCGCGCCTTATCTCGTCATGGAGTACGTGCCCGGCGTCACGCTGAAGCACTTCTGCCGCAGCGACCGCCTGCTGCCGCTGGACCAGATCGTCGAACTGGGTTTCAAGTGCGCGATGGCCCTGAGCTATGTCTACCGCCAGGGCGTCATCCACCGCGACGTGAAGCCGGCCAATCTGCTGGCCGTGCTGGACCAAGGCGGCCAGGTCGTCGACGTCAAGGTCAGCGACTTCGGCTCGGCTCTCAACCTGCTGGCCGATTCCACCCAGATCCACCGCGTCGGCTCGCTGGCCTATATGCCGCCCGAGCAGATCGAGGGCGGCGATGTCGACTGCCGTGCCGACATCTACGCCCTGGGCGCCGTGCTCTACCACCTGATCAGCGGCCGCCCGCCCTTCGATGCGCCGCACCAGATGGCGCTGATGCACCAGATCTACCACCAGCCGCCGCTGCCGCTGATGGGCCAGCGCCAGGGCGTCACCGAGGGGCTGGATGCCGTCGTGCTGCGCGCGCTGGCCAAGAACCCGCACGAGCGCTTCGCCGACTGGGAGAGCTTTGCCCAGGCGCTGTCGGCGCTGGTGGCCAGCCAGCAGGTGCCGCTGAACCGCCTCGGCGAGGTGCGTGACTCCGAACGTTTCAACCTGTTGCGTTCGCTGGAGTTCTTTGCCGACTTCGGCGACGTGCAGCTGTGGGAAGTGGTGAGGCGCGCGCGCTGGAAGCGCTACCCCGTCGGCCATGCCCTCTTCAGGCGCGGCCAGGAGGGCAACAGCTTTCACATCATTGCCCAGGGCGAGGTCCAGGTCTTCCGCGACGGCCGGCTGGTGGCCTCGCTGGGCCAGGGCACCTCGGTGGGCGAGATGGCCTATCTGGCGCCCAACCCCGACCTGCGCCGGCACAGCGCCGACATCCGTGTCAGCCAGGAGTGCACGACGATCTGCTTCACGCCCGAGTCCGTGGGTCAATTGAGCCCCGAATGCCAGCACCGCTTCGACCGCGGCTTCATCCGCGTGCTGGTGCGCCGCCTTCACGCGGCCCACGAGGCTCTGCACCATCCGCGAAGAATTCTGTGACGCCGATGAAACACGGCTTGGCAGTGTCATGGGCGCATGCTTGAATTGACTCGCCTATCCACCTCCCGAAGAAGGAGTTCCCGATGAAACGAATTGCCATCCTGCTCGCATGCATCGCCGTTGCCTTTGGGGCCCAGGCCACGCCGCAGCAGGACAAGATGAAGGCCTGCAATGCCGAGGCCAAGACCGGCGGCAAGAAGGGTGACGAGCGCAAGGCCTTCATGAAGGAATGCCTGTCCGGTGGCGCCGCTGCAGCATCTGCGCCCGCAGCTGCTCCTTCCAGCGCCGCCTGCGACAAGTCTGCCGCCGACAAGAAGCTGCATGGCGCCGCAGCCAAGAGCCACATCAAGAAGTGCATGGCCGACGCCGCCTCGGCGCCCAAGTGACTGGCTGACAAGCCCTGTAGGACGAGAGCCACCTTCGGGTGGCTCTTTGCTTTGTACGCTAGGACAAGTCCCACGCCTCATCGGCCCCTGGGCTGGTTCCGGCGCCGGCGGCTGGCGACGAAAGTTGACTCACCTGATCACCTCCCTCAAGGAGCAGACCATGAACAGCTTTGCAACGTTTTCCAGCCCGAATGGCGCCTATTGGCGCGTGACGGTCCTGTCCCTCGCCGCAGCCGCGACGCTGGCCCTGACGGCCTGTGCGGGCATGTCATCCCGTGAGACCAGCACCATCGTCGGCGCCACGGCTGGCGCTGTCGTCGGCGGCGCGGTGACCGGCACAACCACCGGTGCCGCCATCGGCGCTGCGGCCGGCGGCGTCGTCGGCAATGAAGTGTCGAAGAAGAGAAACCGCTAAGGCATGAAGAAGGCCGGCGCGAGCCGGCCTTTCTGGATGCGCCGAGGCAAGTCTCAGAACTTGTAGCGCGCCTCCAGGTAGTACTGGCGGCCTGACGAGTCCACCTTCTGCGGTTCCAGTTCGCTGTAGCGGTACTGGCCGCGCGCCGGGTTCGTCAAGTTGGTGCCACTGAACGACACCTCCAGCCCCGGCATCACCGTGTAGTTGACGCTCAGCGCGACATTGGTGACGGGGGCCTGGATGGTCGGTGCGGTCGGCATCGTGATGCCTTGCACCACCGACAGGCCCTGGCTGTTCGCCGTGGGCGCCGGCGCCGTCGTGCTGTTGACGTACTCGCTGCGGTAGTTCCAGGCCAGGCGGATGCTGAAGGTGTCGGTCTCGAAATACCCCACCAGGTTGGCGCTCTTGCGCGAGGCCCCGGGCAGCGGCCGGCCGTCCTCAACCTTGGTGTCGGCATAGCTCAGGTTGGACTGCAGGCCGAAGCCGCCCCAGATGGGCTGCTCCCAGCTCAGTTCAGCACCCTGGATACGGGCGCGCTGGTTGGTCGTTGTGTTGATGGCATAGGTGTGGACGACGTTCTGGTTGTCCAGCAGGTCCACCGTCACGCCGTCTTGTCGCACCGCGCCAGTCTTGGCGTAGTTGCGCAGCATCGAGTCGAACAGGCTCAGCACGACCGCCGAGCGCTTGGCGTAGTACCAGCCCAGCGACAGGTCGGTGTTGGCCGCCGTCATCGGTTCCAGCTGCGCGTTGGGGCCGTTCACCTGGCAGCCCTGCGCCGTGCAGGTCTGGCCCGTGAAGCCGGCACCATAGATGTTGTAGTTCTGCCGGCCCAGGGTCTTGGACAGGCCCAGCCGTGCGATCCATTCCGGCGTGAACTGCCAGCGCAGATTGAGGCTGGGCAGGATGTGGTCGAAGACCTTGTGCGTCGGCACCTTGTAGTAGATGGTGCCGGTGTTCGGGTTCCAGGCGGCGCCGTCGTAGTAGGTGGCGCCGTCGCCGGCCGTCACGATGGCCGTCGGGAAGGCGGCGCAGGGCACCACCGCCTTGCCCGGCTCGATGCGCTGGCACAAGCCGGTAGCCACCGGCGTGGCGATCTGCGCGTCGACGACGGTGCGCGCATAGCGCAGGCCGACGTTGCCGCTCCATTTGCCGTCGGCCGTTTCCAGGTTCTGCTGCATAAAGATCGCGCTCTGGCGCTCGCGCATCTCGATCTCGGCGGCCACGCGGCGCTCGAACTCCGGCGTCGTCGCCTTGATCTGGCCGTCATAGAACGAACGCAGCACCTCACGCGGGTAGTAGAAGCCGGTGTTCTCGAAGCCGCTGCCGAGGTCGGAACCGAAGTCGCCAGGGTAGGACGCGGCCAGTGACGGGTCCGGCGCGGCCACGGCGGAGGACTTCATCGCGGGCTGCCAGCGGCGGTGGTCGCGGTGGTGGTCGGCGTGGCGGGCGCCGAACTCCATGCTCTGGAACACGCCGCTGTTCTGCAGGTACTCGGCGTCCAGCGCCAGGCTGTTCTCGCGGTCCACGGTCTTGTAGTGGGTCGGCGTGGCGCGCGCGATCAGGCTGTAGCCGCTGCCGTCGGCATTGCGCACCGGTTTGCTGCCGTCGCCGGCTCCCTGGTAGGCCCAGGTCGGCGCCTCGTTGACGCCCCGCAACGCGAAGGTGATGCCGGTGCCGTAGCGGGCGAAGGTGATGCCGCGGTCCTGGTCGGTCTCACCCACACCGCGCGTCGTGCTGAACAGGCCCTTCACCGTCAGCTCGTTGCTGAGCTTGAGTTTGGCGTCCAGGTCCAGGAAGCCGCTGCTGGCACTGGCGCCGCTGCGGAAGAACCCTTCGGAGTTGCCGATGTACTGCGGCGTCGTGCCCGGCGCGAAGGCGACGGTGCCGCCGCGCAGCACCTTGATCTTGTCGCCATAGATCGTCGTCTCCTCGGCGATGACGGGGTTCTTGAGCGACGCGAACACCTGCTGGCCGTTGGAATTGGTGTTCAGCGCTGCCGCTGTCACGGCGCCGAAGGGCTCGGCCTTGCCCACCAGCATGGAGTACGGCGCCCCCGCGGTGAGCCGGCCGAAGTTGTCCGAATTCATCTTGGACTGGAAGGCCGTGATGCCGAGGTCGAGGTTGCTGGTCGGCCGCCATTGCGCCGTCACCATGCCGCCCTTGCGGTCACGCACGCCCTCGACGAATTCGGTGGACATGCTGCCCGGCAGGCGCACGCCGTTCAGGTCGGCGGCGGTGTAGCCGCTGCCTGCCAATGATGCATCCGTGATGCCCTTCATCGTCGCCGTGTTGATGACGTCCCAGCCGCTGCTGGCGCCGTAGGCGAAACGCGAGGCCGAGTCGCGTCGCACGTAGCGCTTTTCAGCGAAGACCTGACCGATGACGCCGATGCGGTCGTCGTCGCTTTTCCAGTTCAGGCTGGCATTGAGCTGCGGGCTGGTCTTGTTGGGCAGCGTGGCATGCACGCCGCCCACGCTGACCACGCCGCCGAAACGCTGCTTCTCGTCCAGTGGCTTGCGCGTCGTCACGTTGACGGTGCCGGCCAAGCCACCGTCGAGCAGGTTGGCCTGCGAGGTCTTGTAGACCGTGGCCGCATTCAGCACCGAGCTGGGCATCAGGCTCAGCGACGTGGAGCGGCTGCTGGAAGTCTGGTCGGAGATGTACCAGTCGCCGCCGCTGACCGTGTGGCCGTTGAACAGGATCAGCGTCATGTCGGGGTTGGTGCCGCGCATGGCCACCTTCTCGGCCTCGTCGTAGTCGGTGCGCACTGCCACACCGGGCAGGCGCTGCAGTGAATCGGCGAGGTTCTTGTCGGGCATCTTGCCCACGTCGACCGCCGTGATGACCTCGACGTTGGCCGCGGCATCACGCTTGGCGTTCAGCGAGGCTTCGGTGGAGGCGCGGATGCCGGTGATGACGACCTTCTCCAGCGCCTGGGCGTCGGCCTTGGCTTTGGCGCTGTCCGGGGCGTTGGCCTGCTGGGCCAGGGCTGCGCCCTGCAGGCTCATCAGCAGGGCGGCGAAGCCACAGGTGATGGGAGTGGGCTGGAATCTCATGGTGTTGTCCTTGCGTTGCCGAATGCAAAGATTCTTGCGACGCAAGTCACACCCCATCAGGGGCCAAGCCCGCGAAGTCGGCACCGGAGCAACACTCCGCGCATCACGGAATGACGGCGGGGCATGTACGGCGGTTATGCCCGCCGCGCCTCACCTGCGAGTCACGTCAAACGACGTGGCAGGCGACGCGCCGGCCGTCCACCTCGCGCAGCAGCGGCACCTCTTCGCTGCAGCGCGGCACGGCCAGCGGGCAGCGCTTGTGGAAGCTGCAGCCGCTCGGCGGATTCAGCGGGCTGGGCAGCTCGCCATGGATGACGATGCGCTCGCGCCGGTCCGCCTTGCGCAGCGCCGGTGTCGCGCTCATCAGCGCCCGCGTGTAGGGGTGCAGCGGCGACGCGAACAGGCGCTTCTTCTCGCCAATCTCCACGGCCGTGCCGAGGTACATCACCATGACCTCGTCGGCCACATGCTCGACGACGCTGAGGTTGTGCGAGATGAACACATAGCCCGTGCCGAACTCGTCCTGCAGGTCCATGAAGAGGTTCAGGATCTGGGCCTGGATGGACACGTCCAGCGCGCTGACCGGCTCGTCGGCGACGACGATGCCGGGATTCAGGATCATGGCCCGCGCAATCGCGATGCGCTGGCGCTGGCCGCCCGAGAACATGTGTGGGTAGCGGCGCAGGTGCTCGGGCCGCAGGCCCACCTTGGCCGCCAGCGCCGCCACGCGCTCGCGCCGCTCCAGTGCCGTCATCGGCGTGTTGATCAGCAGCGGTTCGGCCAGCGTGGTCTCGACGGTCTTGCGCGGGTTCAGCGAGGCGAACGGGTTCTGGAACACCATCTGCACCTGGCGGCGCAACGACTTCAGCGTGGCCTTGTCGGCCGTCGCGGCATCGGTGCCGCTGATCTTCAAGGCGCCGCGCGTCGGGTGCTCGATCAGCGTCAGCTGGCGCGCCAGCGTGCTCTTGCCGCAGCCCGATTCGCCGACGACGGCCAGCGTCTTCTTGGGCGCGAGCGTGAAGCTGACACCGTTGAGCGCCTTCACCGTGGCCTTGGGGCTAAAGAGGCCGCGGCTGACGGTGTAGTGCTTGGCCAGGTCGTTGGCTTCGAGAAGGAGTTCAGACATGGGCCAACGTCTCGACGGGGAAGAAGCAGCGCACGCCGTTCTCCAGGGCCGGCCGCTCAGCCACGCAGCGAGGCTGCACACGCGGGCAGCGCGGCGACAGCAGGCAGCCCTTGGGCCGGTCCAGCGCGCCGGGCACGATGCCGGGCAGGGCGGACAGGCGCGTCGCGCCCTTGTTGTGCTCAGGGATCGCGGCCAGTAGCGCATTGGTGTACGGGTGGCGTGGCGCGTCGAAGAGCGCGGGCACGGGGCCGGTCTCGACGATCTGGCCGGCATACATGACGGCAATCCGCTGGGCCATCTCGGCCACGATGGCGAGGTCGTGCGTGATCATGATCAGGCCCATGCCCTGCTCGCGCTGCAGCTTCAACAGCAGGGCCATGATCTGGGCCTGGATGGTCACGTCCAGCGCGGTGGTCGGCTCGTCGGCGATCAAGAGCTTGGGGCCGCAGGCGATCGCCATTGCAATCATCACGCGCTGGTTCATGCCGCCGGAGAGCTGGTGCGGGTAGGCGCTGGCGCGGCTGGCCGCGTCGGGGATCTCGACCAGCTCCAGCAGCTCAACGACGCGCTGCTTCGCGGCCGCGCCGCGCAGGCCCAGATGCGCCTTCAGCACCTCGGCGATCTGCGCGCCGACCGTGTAGCTCGGGTTGAGGCTGCTCAGCGCGTCCTGGAACACCATGGCGACGTCGCGGCCGATCAGCGCGCGGCGCTCCGAGGCGTTGAGCTTCAGCAGGTCGCGGCCCTGGAATTCCAGCGCGTCTGCCGTGACTTTGCCCGGTGCGTCGATGAGCCCCATCAGCGCGAGCATCGTGACCGACTTGCCCGAGCCCGATTCGCCGACGATGCCCAGCAGTTCGCCCGCGTCCAGCGTCAGGTCCACGCCGTCGACGGCGGGGAAGTTGCCGAACTGGACGCGGAGGTTCTTGATTTGGAGGAGGCTCATCGGTGGTTTGGGTTGATGGCCAGGCCCAGCGGGGATTTCGCCCCCGCGGGCGAGTCACTTTCTTGGGCGCCCAAGAAAGTAACCAAAGAAACCGCCCCCGATCCGCCCGCCCTGCGCTGCGCTTCGGGTTCCCTGCGGTACTCAGGCCTTGAGGCCCCGCGCAAAACTCCCTTCGCTACGCTACGGTCAAACAGTTGCGCGGAGTCAGTCCACGAAGTGCGCTGCGCGCACGGCCTCAAGGCCTTCCGTTCCTCGGCAGGCTCAGAGGGGGGAAGAGGAATACCTCGTTGCGAACGGCTTTGGGGCTTGGCTGTTGGCTGTYCGGCTGTTCCTGGAGCCTCCCCTTCTAAACCGCCGAGAAGCGCAGAAGCCCGGGGCGCGAGCGCAGCGAGCCTCAAGCTCTGACTTCGCGCCCCTTTGTCTGAACGGAGCGTAGCGAAGTGAGTTGGGCGCGGCCCCGGGCTTCGAGCATCGCAGGGCACCCCGACAGGGGCGGTTTTGCAGGGGAGAGCTTTTTGCCTACTTTTTGGCGGCGCAAAAAGTAGGTCGCCCGCCGGGGCGAAATCCCGGCTGGGCGTAGGCATCAACACATCGTTTCCCCGCCAGCCCATCACGCCACCTTCTTCAACTTCGGATCCAGCGCATCGCGCAACCCGTCGCCCATCAGGTTGATCGCCAACACGCTCACCAAAATCGTCAGCCCCGGCAGCGTGACGACCCAAGGCGCGCGGGTGATGTAGTCCCGCGCGGACGACAGCATCGTGCCCCACTCCGGCGTTGGCGCCTGCACGCCCAGCCCCAGGAAGCCCAGGCCGGCCGTCTCCAGGATGGCCGACGAGAAGCTCAGCGTCGCATTGACGATCAGCGGCGCCATGCAGTTGGGCAGCACGGTGATGAACATCAGCCGCCACACATGGGCGCCGGCCACGCGGCTGGCCGTCACATAGTCGCGGCCGATCTCGCCAAGGGCCGCGGCGCGCGTCAGCCGCACATAGCCGGGCAGTGCGCCGATGGCGATGGCGATGACGGTGTTGACCAGGCCCGGGCCGAGGATGGTGATGACGCAGATGGCCAGCAGCAGGGCCGGCAGAGCCAGCACGATGTCCATCACGCGCATGATGGCGGGAGACAGCCAGCGCTGGAAGAAGGCCGCCAGCAACCCCAGCAGCACGCCCGGCATGAGTGACATGACGACGGCTGCCAGACCGATGCCCAGCGACACCCGGCCGCCATGCAGCAGCCGGCTCAGCATGTCACGGCCCAGCTCGTCGGTGCCGAGCAGGAAGCGCGTGTTGCCGCCTTCGGCCCAGATGGGCGGCGTCAGCATGAAGTCGCGGTATTGCTCTATGGGGTCGTGGGGGGCGATCAGCGGCGCGAACAGCGAGGCGAGCGCGATGACCGCGAACACGATCAACGCGACCAGGGCGCCGCGGTTGGCGGCAAAGCCCAGCCAGAACTCGCGCAGGGGGCCGGGCGGATCGATGGCTTTCTCAAGGACGGCGCTCATCAGTGACCGCCTCCCCGGATCCGCGGATTCACCACCCCGTACAGCACATCCACGATCAGGTTCACGCCGATGAAGGTCAGGGCCGAGATCAGGATGCCGGCCTGCACGACGGGATAGTCGCGCCGGCCGATGGAGTCGATCAGCCATTTGCCGATGCCCGGCCACGAGAAGATGGTCTCGGTGAGCACCGCGCCCGCCAGCAGGCTGCCGGTCTGCAGGCCCACCACCGTCAGCACCGGGATCAGCGCATTGCGCAGCGCATGCACGACGACGACGCGGGTGGGCGACAGGCCCTTGGCGCGCGCCGTGCGCACATAGTCCTCGCGCAGCACTTCCAGCATGGACGAGCGCGTCATGCGCGCCACGACGGCCAGCGTGCTGGTGCCCAGCACCAGGGCCGGCAGGAGCAGGTGCATCAGCGCGGATTTGAAGGCACCCTCTTCGCTGCTCAGCCACGAATCGATCAGCATGAAGCCGGTCACACGCTCCGGGTCGAACTCGATGCCGATGCGGCCCGACACCGGCGTCCAGCCGAGGTTGACCGAGAAGAACATGATGAGGATCAGCCCCCACCAGAACACTGGCATCGAATAGCCGATGGTGGCCGTGCCCATGACGCCCTGGTCCAGCAGCGAGCCCCGCTTGAGCCCCGCGCTGACGCCCAGCAGCAGCCCGAAGCCCACGGCAAAGATCAGCGCCGCCGTGGCCAGCTCGACGGTCGCCGGGAACAGCGCTGCGAACTCCTTGCTGACCGGCTCGCGGCTGACCAGGCTCTGGCCCAGGTCGCCGTGCAGCAGCTTGCCGACATAGTCCGCGTACTGCACCGGCAGCGGCTGGTCCAGGCCCATGCGCTTGACCAGGGCCGCGTGCGTCTCCGGGTCCAGGCGGCGCTCGCCCATCATGACCTCGATGGGGTCGCCGGGCACCAGGCGGATCAGGCCGAAGGCGACGATCGTGATGCCGATCAGCGTCGGCACCAGCGTGGCCAGGCGTTTGAGCAGGAAGGCGAGCATTACCAACGCGACGTGTAGGGGCGCGTCTCGGTGTCGGTCGCACCCGCCACGCGCATGGCGCTGGGCGTGGAGGCGACCTCGATCAACGCGGCCGTCTCGGCATCCAGCGTGCCGGAGATGTCGCGTGGCCGGTACTTCATCTGGAAGGTGGCGACGACCTCCTTGGTCATCACGTCCAGCTGGCCCGAGCGCGACACGTTGTAGCCGATGCGCGCCAGCCGCTCCTGCAGCCAGGCCACGTCGCGCGGCGCAACCTCATGCTCCAGCGTCTTCACCATCACCAGCGGGCCATCGGGCCAAGGGATCAGCCCGGCGTCGGCCAGCTGCTTCCAGGGGAACTGCGGGCCGGGGTCCTGCTTGCGGCCGGGCGCGATGTCGGCATGGCCGATGATGCGCTCGGGCTTGACGTTATGGCGCTTCTGGATGTCGCGCACCAGGGCGATGACTTCGTCCACCTGGGCCTGCGGGAAGGGCGCGTAGACGCGGCCGCCGGGGCCGTCCACATAGCCGGCGTTGACGATCTCGATGCCGATGGAGGCCGAGTTCAGGTTGGTGTTGCCGGCCCAGAAGCTCGCGCCGGCATGCCAGGAGCGGCGGTTTTCGTCCACCAGGGCGTAGCTGGCCACCGGGTTGTCGCGCACCAGGTAGTGGGCCGACACCTGGCCGCCGGTCGTCAGCACCTTCAGCGACTTCTCCCAGTCCAGCACGGTGTAGTGCAGCACGATGTAGAGGGCGCGGCTGTCCTGGTTCTGTGAGGTGTAGCTGCGGTCGATGTTGGGCGCGCGCACTGCGGCGGCAGGGCCTGCGGCCATGACAGGGGCGGGCGTGGGGACCGGCGAGGGCACGCTGGCGCAGGCGCTGAGCAGCAGGGCCAGGACGGCGGCAACAAGGGAGGTGGACTTCATGCGTGGGAGGGCGTGGCCAGACCTGGATTGTTGCAGCGCACCCGACACGGTGGCCCCGGGGCCAGCCCGCAGGGGCCATGTCGGAGGGCGCTGCAGGTATGAGTGCAGGTGATGGTTGAATGGGTGACATGAGTTACACGACGCTGCACGCCACGCCCTCGGCCGACACCTACCGCCATCTGCGCGTCGCCTGCGGCCTCAGCCCCAAGTCGGCCGAGGCGGCCGCGCGTGGCTTGCCCGGCACCTTGTTCGGCGTGCAGATCCTGCACGATGGCGAGCCCGTCGGCATGGGCCGCGTCATTGGCGACGGCGGCACGGCCTTCCAGGTCGTCGACATCGCCGTGCTGCCCGAGCACCAGGGCAAGGGCCTGGGCAAGCTCATCATGGCCGAGATCGCCGCCTGGCTGCGCGAGCACGTGCCCGAGACCGGCTATGTCAGCCTCTTGGCCGACGTGCCGGCCGACGCCCTTTATGCCCAGTTCGGCTTTGTGCACACGGCGCCGCGCACGCTGGGCATGGCCTGGAAGCGCCCCGCATGAGGCTGTTGCTCGCGGCACTCGCACTGGTGGCCGCTTCGGCCTCTGCCAGGACCCTCACCGTCTGCACCGAGGCCAGCCCCGACGGCTTCGACTACTCACTGTTCCACGCCAACTCCACGGCCGATGCGTCGTCCGAGGCCCTCTACAACCGCCTCGTCGAGTTCGAGCCCGGCACGACCAAGCTGGTGCCCGCCCTGGCAGAGCGCTGGGAGCTCAGCGCCGACGGCAAGACCTACACCTTTCACCTGCGCGCCGGCGTGGCCTTCCACACCACGCCCTGGTTCAAACCGACGCGGCCGCTGGCGGCCGACGATGTGGTCTACAGCTTCACGCGCCAGATCGACGCCAAACACCCCTGGCATGGCCAGCCGCGCCAGGGCTGGTACTACGCCACGGCCATGCAGTTTGGCCAGCTGGTGAAGAGCGTCAGCGCCGTGGACGCGCGCACGGTGCGCATCGAGCTGACCCGCCCCGAAGCGCCCTTCCTGGCCGACGTCGCCATGGGTTTTCTCAGCGTGCTGTCGGCCGAGTATGCACAGCAGCTGCAGGCCGCCGGCCGCATGGAGGACATGAATCTCAAGCCAGTTGGCACGGGCCCTTTCGTCTTTCGCAGCCATGTGAAGGACGCCGTGGTGCGCTACGACGCCCACCCAGGCTACTTCCGCGGCAAGGTGGCCCTGGACAAGCTGATCTTCTCCATCTCGCCCGACGCCGCCACGCGGCTGCAGCGCCTCAAGGCCGGCGAATGCGATATCGGCCTCTACCCCATGCCGCAGGCCTGGGACGAGATCCGCAGTGACGGCAAGCTGCAGCTGCTGACCGGCCCCGGCCTCGTCACGACCTTTGTCGGGCTGAATGTGGAGCACAAGCCACTGGACGACCGCCGCGTGCGCCAGGCCCTGGGGCTGGCGACCGACCGCGCATCGATCGCCCGCGCCGTCTATGGCGGTGCGGCCAGCCCGGCCGGCAATCCCTATCCGCCCTCGCAGTGGAGCTATGACGACAAGGCCGGGCCGGCGCCCCAGGACCTCGCCAAGGCCCGCGAACTGCTTCAACGCGCCGGCCTGGCCAACGGCTTTGCGCTGAAGCTGTGGATACGTGCCGGCGCCGGCGCCACCAATCCCAACCCCAACCCCAAGGCGACGGCCGAGCTGCTGCAGGCCGACTGGGCGCGCATCGGTGTCAAGGTGGAGATCGTCACGCTGGAGTTTGGCGAGCTGCTCAAGCGCACCCGCGCCGGCGAGCATGACGCGACCCTGCTGGCCTGGGCCTCGGACAACGGCGACCCCGACAACTTCCTGACGCCCAACTTCGCCTGCGCGGCCGTGGCCGGCGGTAGCAATGTGGCGCGCTGGTGCCGCAAGGACTTCGACGCGCTGCTGGCCGAAGCGCGCGAGACGGCCGATCAGGGCAAGCGCGACGCGCTCTATCGGCGCGCGCAAGCCCTCTACCGCGATGACGCGCCCTGGGTGCCGCTGACCTACCCGACGACGGCCGTTGCGACGAGCAAACGCGTCGTGAATATGAAGGTCAGCCCCTTCGGCCTCAACAACTATTCGGCTGTGGACGTGAAATGAAAATTTCGGACATGAACTGGATGCAGGTCGAGGCCTACCTCAAGGCCGACGACCGCTGCCTGCTGCCCATCGGCTGCACCGAGCAGCATGCCTATCTCAGCCTCGCGGTCGACGCCATCCTGGCCGAGCGTGTCGCCGTGGAAGCGGCCGAGCCGCTGGGCGTGCCGGTCTTCCCGGTGCTGCCCTTCGGCATCACGCCGAGCTTCATGAGCTATCCCGGCACCGTCACGTTGAAGGTCGAGACGATGGTGCGCGTCGTCCACGACCTGCTCGACAGCCTCGACCACCAAGGCTTTCGGCGTATCCTCATCGTCAACGGCCACGGGGGCAACCAGCCCGTGGCAGCCGCGGTGGCTGAGTGGATGGCCGCACACCCGCGCACGCGGGTGCGCTTCCACAACTGGTGGAATTCACCGAAGACGCTGGCCTATGTGAAAGGCATCGACCCGCAGTCCGCCCACGCGTCGTGGATGGAGAACCTGCCGTGGACGCGCTTGGCCGGTGTCACTCAGCCCGAGGGACGCAAGCCGCCGGTGGACTACCAGCGCTACGCCGTGCTGCCGCCCAATGCGGCGCGCGAGCTGGCGGGCGACGGCAACTTCGGCGGTGCCTACGAGAGGCCGGACGCCGAAGTGCTGCAGATGTGGTGCATTGCCGTCGAGGAGACGCGAGCGCTGATCAACGGCCCTTGGGCTTAGCGCACTACGGTTCAGTCAGAGCAGTTGTCGGCCAGGAGCGGGCACGGTGATGGACTGCTTTCAAGCAACCTACGTCACTACCATTGAGCCATGGCTTCGCTTCACGAAAGCACAGATTTCGCCGGCAGGTCCGACCTTCCAAGAGGTTGGGAGAACGATGTCTTCCTGTACTGCACCTTCTCCAATCTCAACGTCGAGGGTGCGGCATTCGAAGGCGTTCTGAGCAGCTGCAGAGTCAACAACTCGTCCTGGTATTGGGGGCTTTTCAACACTACCAAGTTCGTTGAAGTGGAATTCACCAACTGCGTCTTTCGAGGATCAGCCTTCGCTGGGTGCCTCTTCGTCAAGTGCCGCTTTGTGAACTGCAAGTTTGCGAAGGACAACCTCGATGCAAACTGCAGGTTCGATGAGTGCTCCTGGCACGACTGCGAGCAGACAAGTTGCGAGGGCTTGCCTCGTCAGTTCGCCGCCGAAGGCAAGCGGCGCAAGTAGGCGTCGGTGATCGGTCAGAAGCCGCCGTCGCCAGCGGGTTCACGCGAACCCGATCTCTATCCCGTAGATTTGCCGGACGAGACGGACTGCCAGAAGTCCGACGTCCGCGGTGGATCTCGGTCAGCCGCCGCCTACCGCGCGTTCGCACTGACGAGCCCCTTAGCGCGTCCTTACACTGAATTGCGTCGTCCGGCCTTTGCCGTTGGCGCAGCAACTGGGCTTCCAACCCGGTGAGGCGCCCCTCGAATGCCGCCGCCGTCTAGCTTCACTTCTACCAAGGAACGACCATGACCAGTCCGATGTATACCTTCGCCGTTCCCGTCTTCAAGCAAATGCTGGTGGCGCTGAAAGCCGTACTGGCGCAGGCGAGTACGCACGCCTCGGCCCACTCGATTGAGTCCGACGCCTTGCTGCAGGCGCGCCTGTATCCGGACATGTTTGCGTTGGCCAAGCAGGTGCAGATCGCAGCCGACTTTGCGCGTGGAGTATCGGCACGCCTGGCGGGTGTCGAGGCCCCCACCCAGGAGGGACAAGAGAAGAGCTTTGCTGATCTTGACGTCCTATTAGCCCAGACGGTGAGTTTTCTGGATGGCCTGAGCGCAGCGCAGTTCGAAGGCAGCGAAAGCAGAGAGATCATCTTGCGTCCCGGCACACCAAAGGAGAAGCGGCTGATCGGTCAAACCTATCTGGCCAACTACGGCCTGCCGCAGTTCTTCTTTCATGTCACCACTGCTTATGCCATCCTGCGCCACAACGGGATCGCCATCGGCAAGCGTGACTACATGGGCGTGTATTGACTGGCGTTCGATGCTGCGAGCGCCGAGTGAGCTCGCGGTCCTTCGACCATGCAGTTGCCGTAGCTGATTGACAAGCAGGGGCGCGAGCGACTGCTTTGGAGCGATCAATTCAGAGCTGCGAATGTCGCCTCAGGGTCGGCAACTGCCTTAGCTGAACCGCATCGAGCCTAAGCCACGGGTGGCAACTCGGGCGCGCTCAAGCCCTCGAACGGATCGGCCCAGGCCGGCAGCGCCATCAGTCTTGCATGCCAGGCCGCCACCGCCGGGTAGTCGCTCAGCGGCAGCCGAGCCACGTCGTTGTAGGGCAGGAAGACGCCCATGCGGAAGTCGGCGTAGGACAGGCCGCTGGCCAGCAGCCAGTCCTGCTTGCTCAAGTGCGCCTCCAGGATGGACGCCGTCGCGTGGAAGCGCTCGGTGCCCCGCGCCACCAAGTCTTCGTCCAGCGCGCCCAGCTTGTAGCGCTGCTTGGTGCCGCGCTCGAAGTGCACCATGTCGCAGGCATGCATGAAGTTGTCGCGGCTCCAGCTGACCCAGCGGATCATGTCCGGCAGCTCCGCGCCGGTGCGCCAAAACTCCGAGCCCACCAGCTGCGACAGCCGGCAGGCGATGGCATCCGCCTCGAACAACGAGCTGCCGTCCGCCTCGACAAGGATGGGCAGGCGCAGCGAGGGGTTGAAGTGGCGGTAGTTGTCTGCCTGGCCGGGGGCCAACGGCGCGGCGAACTCGTAGGTGACCGGCGCGGCCAAATACTTCGCCGCCGCGACGGCCAGGCGTGGGTTGGGGTTGCGGGAGAAGTAGAGGATGGGCGTCATGCGGCAGGCTGGAGGGTTGGCAGCGTTGTCATCTTCGCGCCCGAGCCCTGTCAGATCCTGTCAGCAGCGAACTGCTGTGCGCGTCAACGCCGCCGAGCGGCGGGCTTGCGGGCCGGCCTGGCATCGCTTTCGGCGGCAACCTGCAGCGGCGCGAGTGCGGCCAGTGCATCGATCTGGGTCAGCAGGCGCTGCAGGTAGTCGGGCGACAGGGCCTGCAACTGCTGCAGCGCACGGGAGACCAGCACCTGGCTGTTCAGCGGCCCCAGGTGTTCGGGCACCGGTGCGCTGACCTCGGCCATGCGGCGCGTCAGGCGCAGCGCGCTCCAGGTGCGGCGGTGGGCCTGCACATTGCGCAGCTCGGGGCCGGCCTGCAACTGGGCGACAAGCTCGGTCAGTGGGTTTGCGGCGTTCGCAGTCCGCCGAGTCGGCAGCACGACCGGCTCAGCCTCGGCGCGCTGCACCAGCCGCGCAACCAGCCGTTCGCGCAGCGCGCCYGGCGCCAGCGCAGAGGCTCGCCGCGCCAGCGCTTCCAGCACGCGCCGGCGCACCGGATCGGCTTCGGCCCGGGCTTGCACCCAGGCGACGGGGTCGTCCATCACGGGGCCGATGCCGCCGCCCGCTTGGGCCGCGGCGTGGGTGCGATCTCGACGCGTCGGTTCAGCGCGCGGCCCGACGCGTCGTCGTTGGACGCCACCGGCTGCTGGGGCCCGAAGGCAGCGGCAAACACCGCGTCCGGCGGCAGCCCCTCGGCCATCAGCGTGCGCGTCACGGTCAATGCGCGCTGGGCCGACAGCTCCCAGTTGTCACTGAACTTCGGCGCGCCCTTGCCGGTCAGCATGCCGCGGTCATCGGTGAAGCCGCTGACCATCAGGATCTCGTCGCGCTGGGCAAGATAGGTGCGCAGCGGCACGGCCAGGCTCTTGATCAGCGCGCGGCCGTCGGCGTGCAACTGGTCCGAGCCGATGGCGAACAGCACCGCGCCGCTGATGCCGATGCGGCCCTCGACCAGGGTGATGCGGCCGTCGGCCAGCGGGCCGGCCAGCGCACGCTCGAGCGCTTCGCGGCGCGCCTGCTCGGCCTGGCGCTGCTCCACCTCGGCCTTGAGCTGGTTGGCGAGATCCAGCTGGCCCACCAGCGCCGCCGCCAGCACCAGCACGAAGGCACCCAGCACGCCGGCCATCAGGTCGCCAAACGCCGCCCAGGCGGGCGTGCCGACACCTTCCTGCTCGATCTCCAGCGGCTCATCCATTCGCGGCAGCTCCCTGCAGCGCGTCCAGCACCTGCTTCTGTGAGCCGAGGCACAGGTCGATGACCTCGCGCGCCTGGGCCACGTAATAGCTCAGTTGGTCGTCGCTGCGCGTCATCGCGCTGGAGAGGCGCTCTTCCAGCGCGGCCAGGTGCTGCACCAACTGGGCATTGGCGCCCTGGAACTGCTCCACCGCCGCGCCAAAGCCTTCGCCCAGGCTGCCCATTTCGGCGGCGCTGGCGGCCAGGGTCGTCGCGGCTTCGGCCAGCTTTTCGCCGGTGGCGTCGGCCTGCGCGGTGAAGCGCTGGCCCAGGGCTTCGAGCTGGGTGGCGGAGCTGCCCACCAAGGCATCGATGGCAGCGCGCTGTTCACCAGCGGCCTGCTGCAGCGAGGCCAGCAGCGTCGAGACCGTCTGCATCAGTTCGGCGCGTTCGGCCAGGGCTGCGCGGTCCTGGGCCTGGCTCTGTGCCAACTGCTCGCGCAGCGCGGCAACCACTTCGACGGCTGCGCGGGGGGCTTCGCCGGCGGCCTGCAGCAACGCGCCGGCTTCGCTCAGCGTGGTCTTGGCCTGGGCCTCGGTCTGCGCGACCAGTTGGCGGGTGTGCCGCAGCAGGCCATCGGCCAGTTGCTGCTGCTGGGCCAACTGCGTGGCGCCGGCCGACTGCAGTTCGGTGCGCCATGCGGCCAGGCGCTCGGCATCGTGCGCGGCATGGGCCGATTGCAGCTGCGTGTGTGCCTCGGCCAGCGTGGTGACAGCGGCCTGTGTCTGCGCAGCAAAGCCGGCGGTCAGCTCGGTCAAGGCGCTCTGGGCACGTTCGCCGCTGGCGGCCAGCAGTTGCTGCGCGGCTTCGCGCTGGGCGACCAGCAGCTGTTCGTTGGCAGTGCGTTGCCGGGCCAGGGCCTCGGCGTCGACGCGGGCCTCGGCGCGGCGTTGGCTGTCCAGTTCGGCCTGCAGCGCCGTGTGGCGGGTCTGCGTGTCGGCGATGCGGTCCAGCAGGTCCTTGGTCTGCGCGGCGAAGCCAGTGGTCAGCGCGGTCAGCGCGTTCTGGGCGCGCTCGCCGCTGTCGGCCAGCAGCTGTTGCGCGGCCTCGCGCTGGGCGGCCAGCAACTGCTCGTTGGCGGCGCGCTGCTGTGCGAGCGCCTCGGCGTCGGCCTGGGACTCGGCGCGGCGCTGCGTGTCCAGCTCGGCTTGCAGGGCCTGCTGCCGGGCCTGCGCCTCGGCCACGCGGTCCAGCAGCGTCTGCGTCTGTGCGGCAAAGCGCTCGGCGGTGTCGGCGATGGCCTGTTGGGCAGCGGCGCGTTGCTCGGCCAGCGCCTCAATCTGACGGCCCAACGCGGCGGCGCGGGCAGTGTCGGCTTGCGCCTGTGCGGCCAACAGGTCTTGCGCCTGCGCGGCCCAGCGTTCACCCAGGCGATCCACCGCCTGCTGCGTGGCGGCGCCCGTGTCGGCCAGCAGCTTCATCGCGGCCTCGCGCTGCTGGGCGAGGCCCTCCGCCTGTGCCTTGGCCGTGGCCTCGCCCTGCTGGGCGATCTGCGCTACGCCGGCTTCGAAGCGACTGCTCAGCGCGCCGAGCTGGCCGGCCACCTGCGTGCCCACGCGCTCATGCAGGGCGGCGGCCTCGCGGGCGATGCCGGCCATTGCGGCCTCGGCGGCGGGCTGGATGGCGGCGCCGGCCAGGCGGGCGCTCTCGGCCAGGCTGCTGCGCAGCGTCGTGTCCACGCTGGCGGCCAGGGCGGTGTAGGCCTTACTCGTCTCGCCATGGAAGCGGTCGTTCTGCGCGGCGAGCTGGTCGGCCATCTGCTGGGCGTACCGCTGCAACTGGGCGACGAGTTCAAGCTGACGCTGCTGCGCTGCTTCAGCCGCGGCAGCTTCGGCGGCCTGCTGCTCCAGTGCGCGGCGGTGCGCGGCGGTCAGCGGGCGCAGCTTGCCGAGCAGGGCGGTGTCGAGCTGGCCCGATACGGCCGCGCGTTCGCGCCTTGCCAGCGCCACCATCAGGCCCAGCATGGCCGAGCCCGTCACGCCGGCCACGCTGGCGCTGAAGGCCAGGCCCAGGCCCTGCACCGGCGCGCCCAGTGCGGTGCGCAGTGCGGCCAGGTCGGCCGTCTGGCCCAGGGCACTGGCCGTGCTGCTCAATGTGATGACCAGGCCGATGAAGGTGCCCAGCATGCCCAGCAGCACCAGCAGGCCGGCCAGTGCCGGCGCGAGTGCCAGGCCGGGCAGGGCCACGCGCAGGCCTTCCAGGCGCTGCTGCACGCTGGCACGCAGGGCGGCGGGCAATGCCGCGACCCAACCCTCTTTCGGCTCGGCGTCCAGCGCGGCATCCAGCTCGCGGCTGCTGCGGCGAAAGGCAGTCAGCTCCCAGATGCCGATGGCAAAGAAGGCCGCGATCAGCAGCGTCATTGCCAGCGCCACCGGGTGGTGGCGGGCGGCGGCCAGCGCGGCGCCGGCAATGCCCGCGAGGCCGGCGGCCAGGGCGAGGGAATAGAGGACGTTCAGGAAGCGGTTCATCAGGAATCAGCTTGATGCAGGGCTTCAATGAGCCCCTGCACCGGTTGCAATCTCAGGTCCAGCTCGGCGCGCAGCGCGCGCTGCAGGTCGGCCCAGAAGCGGGTGCGCCAGCGGCGCGGGTCGGTGGCGTGATGATCTGTCGCGCGTTTCGTCAGCAGCGCGGGCAGGCCGGCCAGCAGCGGGCGCTCCTGCGCGACGATGGCGCGTTCGAACACCGCATCCAGCTGCGCCAGCCGGGCCAGCGCCCCCGAGGCTTCGGCCAGGCGCGGGCGCAGCCGTTCGCGCAGCGTGGCGATGCGGGCGGCCATGCTGCGCTGCTGCTGGGCGTGGTGCAGGCGGTAGGGCGCCAGCAGGTCGGCCAGCGGCACGCCTTCTGGCGCGGATTCGGCGGATTCGCGCGCCAGCAGAGCGTCATCGAAGGCGGCGGTCAGCTCTTCCTGCAGGCGGGCCAGTGCGGCGTCGGCCCAGTCCACCGCTTCGTGGCGGGCGGCGACGTTGGCGCCGGCTGCAGGCGCCGTGGCCAGCAACTGGGACAGGCCGATGGCCTCCGCCCAGCCCAGCCAGCCGCCCAGGCGCTCGGCCACGGGTGCTGCCGCCACCGGCGCGACGCCCCATTGCAGCAGCAGCCGGGCCAGGGGCTCGGGTGCGAGGGGCTGCGGTGAGAGGGCTTGCATGGGGCTGGCGCGCCTGTACGGCGCGCGCGAGGAAAAAGGGCGAGAGTTTAGTGAACCCCGATCAAAAGGGCATTCCCGCCCGGCGCGGCGCTGTCGCCAGCGTCGGCTTCGAGAGGCGGGCGACACTCCCGACCATGCTCGCCGC
The DNA here is from genome assembly GCF_054049335.1 of Roseateles sp. P5_E1. Classification (NCBI taxonomy): domain Bacteria; kingdom Pseudomonadati; phylum Pseudomonadota; class Betaproteobacteria; order Burkholderiales; family Sphaerotilaceae; genus Roseateles; species Roseateles sp. P5_E1. The sequence continues at coordinate 31,508 of NZ_JBFUMN010000006.1, read as the reverse complement.
CAGCTACTCCAACACCACCCTCAACGCCGACACCGAACTGCGCAAGCGCTGCACCCGCTGGCTCAATGGCCACCGCCCGCCGCTGTCCATGCGCGAGTCCCTGCTGGCGCTGGCCGAACTGCCCGAAGCCGAGTTGCCGCTGGACGTTTACGGCCAGGGCCAGGCCATCCAGGCGCTGGAGGCCGAGGTGGCCGCCCTGCTCGGCAAGCCGGCCGCGCGCTTCATGCACAAGGGTGTGGCCGCCCAGCTCGCGGCGCTGCGCGTGCACTGCGGTGAGGGCGATGGCCCGGTCGCGCTGCACCCGCAAAGCCATATCGCCATCGACGAGGCCGAGGCCTTCGAGAAGCTGCTGGGCTTGCGCGGCCTGCGCATCGGCATGACGGACGAGCCCTTCGGCACCGCGCAACTGGCTTCGCTGCCCGGCCAGCCGGCGGTCGTTGTGGTCGAACTGCCGCTGCGCCGGGCCGGCTACCGCCTGCCCGAGTGGGACGAACTCATGGCCATCAGCGCCTGGTGCCGCGCGGCGGGTGTGCCGCTGCATTTCGACGGCGCGCGGCTCTGGGAGGCCTCGGCCCACTACGGCCGGCCGCTGGCCGAGATTGCCGCGCTGGCGGATTCGGTCTACGTCTCCTTCTACAAGGGCCTGGGTGGCCTGGCCGGCTGCGTGCTGGCCGGCAGCGAGGATTTCATCGCCCAGATCGCGCCCTGGCAGACCCGCCTGGCGGGCAACCTGTTCACTGTTCACCCCTACGTGCTGAGCGCGCTGCAGGGCCTGCGCACGCAGTTGCCGCGCATGCCCGCCTACCGCGAGCGCGCGCAGGCGCTGGCCGCCTTGCTGGCGGCCGAACCTGACTGGCGCGTGGCGCCCGAGAAGCCGCAGGTCAATGCCTTCCAGCTGCACCTGCCAGTGGCACCCGAAGCGTTGCGCGAAGGCCTGCTGGAGGTGGCCCGGCGCGACGGCTTCTGGCTGGGCGCACGGACGGTGGCCTCGCATGTGCTGGCGGGTGGCGCGATGGTGGAGGTCGTCATCGGCGATGCGGCCGAGGGCTGGCGCGACGGCGAGGCGATGGAAACGTTGCGGCGGGCAGTGCTCAGCGCTCAGGCGGCCCGTTGACGAAGGCAGTCACGTCTTCCAGCACCGGCGCCAGCCAGCGCAGCGGCGCACCGAAGGCGGCAATCAGCGTCGTGTGGCCGACGCGGTCGTAGAACTTCACCGTCACCGGCACGCCGAAGGTTTTCAGCCGCGTCGCCAGGCCCTGGGTGCTGCGTTGCGGGTTGACCAGTGAGTCGTCTCTTGCCGCACCCAGGAAGCTGCGCGGCGCGGCCTTGCTGGCGTGTTCCAGCGGTTGGGTGCCGGGCGGGTAGTCGGGGTGGAAGAACACCGGCTTCGCGTCGGGGTTCTCGATGGGCAGGAAGTCGTAGGGCCCGGCCAGGCCGATGAAGCCGGCCAGCTCGCGTGGCGTGTGGCCGGCCTGCTTGAGCCAGCGCGGGTCCAGCGCCAGCATGGCGGCGTTGTAGGCGCCGGCGCTGTGGCCCATGACGAAGACCCGCCGCGGGTTGCCGCCCAGGCCCGCGGCGTGGCTCAGGCTCCAGGCCAGCGCTGCGGCGCTGTCGCGCAGGAAGTCGGGGTAGCGCACCTCCGGGTAGAGGCGGTAGTCGGCCACCAGCGTCAGGATGCCGCGCGAGGCCAGCGCCTCGCCGACGAAGGCGTAGTCGCCGCGCTTGCCGCGGTTCCAGGCGCCGCCGTAGAAGAACACCACCACCGGCCAGCCCTCACGCGGCGCCGCGCGGGCCGGCTGGTACACGTCCAGCTGCTGGCGCGGCCCCGGCCCGTAGGCCAGGCCGGCCGTGCGTGTGTGCGTGTGGACGGGCGCAAGCACGTTCAGCGCCTTCACCGGCGCGTAGGCCACCAGCACCCCCGCCAACAGCAGGGCGCCGAGCAGGAAGAGGGCGGCTTTCAACATGGGAACGCAGAGCCTACGCGGTGGGCGCGAGCTTGGATGTTGCAAGCGCACCAATGGAAACGGCCGCCAGGCATGCCATGGCGGCCGATTCGGGGTTTGAGCGGGGTTTGAGCCGCGAGGGCTCAGCGGCGCTGCTGGCTGCCACCACCGGACGGCGGCGGGCCGCGACGCTCCAGGTGGCGGAAGGTGATGCGGCCCTTGCTCAGGTCATAGGGCGACATCTCCAGCGACACGTTGTCGCCGGCCAGGATGCGGATGTGATGCTTGCGCATCTTGCCGCCCGTGTAGGCGATGACCTTGTGGCCATTCGACAGCGTCACGCGAAAGCGCGAGTCGGGCAGGATTTCATCCACGACGCCTTGCATTTCGATCAGTTCTTCTTTGGCCAAGTGTGGGGCTCCGTTGCGAAAGTTAGACGGGAGGCCGAGCACGTGGCCGTGCCGGCGTCTGATGCGGCCGGTGACCGCCGCGCGCTCCTCAATGGCAGCGCGCCCAGGCAAGGCCTTCATTCCGCGCGTAGTGCAATGCTGCCTGCGGGCTGATGAACTGTGGCGTGAAACGCATGATGCGATCCACGCTGGCCATGCCGCGACCGGAGCGGATCGACACCAGGGCGTCGAAACCGCCGCCCTCGCGGGCTTGGGTCATGGGTGAAACCAAAAAGCGTCCCACCTCGATATTGTTATTGTTCATGTTGTTCTTCTTTTTGTGGGGCTCCCGCGCCGGTCTTTGCCGGCGGCGGTTGGGCGCCCAAGGCGCCCTTGCACAAATTACAGCGTGCGGATGTTCGAGGCTTGCGGGCCCTTGGCACCTTGGGTCGATTCAAACGACACCTTGGCACCTTCGGCCAGCGAGCGGAAGCCGCCAGCGTTCTTGATTTCGCTGTGGTGGGCGAAGAGGTCCTTGCCGCCGTTGTCAGGCGTGATGAAGCCGAAGCCCTTGCCGTCGTCGAACCATTTCACGGTGCCGGTTTCTGTAGTCATGGTGTTCCTTTTTGGAATGTATAGATGGAAAAAATACTCCGTCGGCGTCATGCCGTGCGGAGACAGAAACACTCAAGAACACTCACCGGGGAGTTGCTGAAGCGAGCCGCTCGCAAGAAGGGCCAGGGGGTGGCCAGCGGGGCTGCAGATAAGACCTTGAGGAAACGGTCTTGTGCGAATCTATGCGGCGAATGTACCACGCCGCCCCAAAACCCTTGTAGGACAGCGGCGCAGCAACCTGCGTGCGGCGTCGTTAGGTCACGGTTGCAGCCTTTAATCGCTCACCGGTTCACCCGGCTGCGGCCCGTCATAGCCCTCGACGATGACGATGTCCGCCTCGGCCGCGGCCTGGCGCAGCGTGATCTGGGGCGCGTACTCCGGCGAGTTGTAGCAGGCCAATGCCACCTCGTAGCTCGGGAACTCGATCACCACATTGCGGCCGCGGCAGGTGCCCTCGGGGTTGTCGAACTGGCCGGCGCGCACGAGAAAGCGGCCGCCGAACTTGGCGAACACCGCGTCGTTGCGCTGCACGTAGAGCTTGTATTGCTCGGGGTCGTTGACGTCGACGCGGGCGATCCAGTAAGCCTTGGGCATGGGGGGGCACTCCAGCTGAAGTTCGGGTCAGGCCCCAGTGTGACGCGTCATCGCGCCGTCCGCCGGGYGGGTTGCGTCGCCGCCTGGAACGCGGGCTTGCCCCCAAGCTGCGCCGCCGCCGCGGGGCCGCCGGTTACCAAGAGTTCGGCGAGGGCCATGCCCGACTGGCCCTTGCCGTCCAGCACTTCGTAGGCCACGACGACCTTGCTGTTGTTGGGCGTGCTGGCCGATGGCGTGACCTTGCAGGCACCGTTGGCGAGGAATTCGATGCTGGCGCTGGCCTGCCCATAGATCTGCTTGCATGTCCGCAGCCATTCGCCACCGTTCGCGGTGGTGCTGCCCGCGTCCTGGATCATCACGGCCTGGCCGGCCGTGGCCGTGGTGGGCGCAGTGACCCTGACCACCGGCGGCGACATTGGCGTGTAGCGGAGCCACAGCCGCAGATAGCTGCCTTGCAGCTCGCCACCGCCCTCGGTGCAGCCAATGTGCAGCGTGACGGCGCCACGGTTCACCGTCGTCAGCTGGGTGGGGTCGCGGTCCATCTCGGCCACCAGGGCTTCCCATTCGGAGGAGTTGCACATGTGGCCGGCATAGCTGGCGCTGGCTGCCGGGCCGGCCCCCGGCTCGAAGCCGGCCCGCAGGTTGCCGGCATAGCTGCCCGGCGTGAGCGCAAGTCCGGCCGTGTTCGACAGCACCAGCTCCATGCTGTCATAGGCAGCATTGCCGTTGGGGTTGAACACCCAGCGAATGCGCTCCGCCGTCTGGTCGGCAAAGATGGCCTCGGTCCCGCCCTTGACCGGGACATCGAACACGCCATCCGATTCCGACATGCGCAAGTCGCTACCGCTCGAGACGTGGCCGCTGCCCCAGATGTCGGCCCGCGACTGCGTGTCCTGCCAGCTGCGCACGCTGATGATCAGATCGGCCGTCGCCGACTTGCCGGACTCCGAGACCGCCGTCAACCTGAACTTCGCCTGAGCGCCGCCCTTTGCCACCAGCGGCGTGTAGGTGTCGCAGATGCCCAGCCGGCAGTTGGACAGGTCGAAGCTCGGCCCCGACAGCTGGGTCCATTCGATGGAGCGCAACCTGCTGGCAGGGTTCCAGGAGAGCGAGCCGTCCAGGCGCAGGGATTCGCCCTCGTTCAGCGTGCGGTCCGCGCCGGCCACGGCGAAGCTGCGGTCCAGCGCCGCGGCCACGGCCGACCGGTAGCGGATGGCGCCGCTCACGTAGGCGGCATAGCCCAGCGAGCATCCGGCCGTGAAATCCGCGGCCAGACTGCTCAGGCTGCCATCGGCCGCATAGGCCACGTCGTGCACCACGTAGGCGCCATTGCTGGGGCGGCAGTTGGGCGAGTCCAGCGTGCCCACGGAGCTGGACGCCATCGGCCAGATGGCGTGCGGCACCAGCCCAACCTGCAGCTTCAGCGCCGGCGCAGTCGTGCCGAGGAAGAGCCCGCTCTGCGGCTGCGGGCCGATCCAGAAGATGCCACCACCCGTGGCGAACTGGTTCATCCACGTGTACTGCGTCAGCACCGGCTCGGTCGCGTCGAACATGTTCATCGTCGTGCCGCTGGCCGACGCCAGCGGGTTGCCGCCGAAGTTGCGCTGCCAGATGTAGCTGGCCGCCGATGTCGCGGGCACKGGCTCGAAGGCCGCGGGTGCTGGAGCCGGGGCGGGTGCCGGGGCAGGCGCTGGGGCGGGCGCTGGTGCCGGTGCCGGTGCCGGCGTTGGAGCTGGGGCGGGCGCAGGTGCCGGTGCCGGTGCCGGTGCCGGTGCCGGTGCCGGTGCCGGTGCCGGTGCAGGCGCGGGCGCGGGCGCGGGCGCGGGTGTGGGCGCAGGCGCAGGTGTGGGCGCAGGCGCGGGTGCAGAACCTCCGCCCCCGCCGCAGGCGGACAAGGCGGCCGCCATGGCAGTGGCGCCCATGCCCAGGCGCCAACGGCCGGCCAAGCGCGCCGGTGGCGCCGGACACGGGTCTGGAATCGACATGCTTGTTATCTCCCTGAGTCCGCCTCCGGCGGGCACTTCAGTTTGTCGTGCCTGATCGCGCCCGATGGCTCGCGCGCAGTCTAGGTGTAGGCGTAGAACAGCGCCGCGAAGAAGTGGCAGGCGCTGCCGCCCAGCACGAACAGGTGCCAGACGAAGTGCGAGTAGCGCACCCGGTTGTCCAGCAGGAAGACGAACGCCCCCAGCGTGTAGCTCAGGCCGCCGGCGATCAGCAGCGTGAGGCCCGCGGCCGGCAGGCTGTTCACCAGCGGCCCGGCCGCGAACACCACCACCCAGCCCATGGCCAGGTACAGCCCCGTGGACACGAAGCGGTGCTTGAGCCGGTTCAGCAGCTTGATCGCCACGCCGAACGCTGCCGCCGCCCAGACGGCGATCAGCAGCGTCACGCCCGGCCCGGTGTGCAGCACGCCCAGCGTGAAGGGCGTGTAGCTGCCGGCGATGAAGACGTAGATGGCCGCGTGGTCCAGCCGCAGCAGCACCGCCTTGGCGCGGCCCTGCCACAGGCTGTTCGGCAGGGCGTGATACAGCGTCGAGATGCCGTACAGCAGGATCATCGTGGCCGCGAAGATCGCCGCGGCCACCACGTCGGCTGTGCCGCCATGGTTCATCGCGCGGATCACCAGGATGGGCAGGGCCGCGATGGCCAGCACCACGCCCAGGCCGTGGCTGATGGCATTGGCGATCTCTTCACCGAGGGTCTGGTCGCGGTCGGGGGTGGGGGCGGTGTGCAACATGAGGGTCGTCTCGTACTGCTGAGCGATGAGCCAAGCATGCCAGCGTGGCATGACGGTTCCGACCCAAGGTTTGAGGGGGTTGAAAAAGCACGAGCACCGCGTTTGACCCGCATCAAACGCGGCGCAGTCGCGGCGGCGCAAGCTGGCGCCAACCCGTTGGAGTCGCCGCATGAAGCCATTCACCCCCGCCCTCGCCCTGGTGCTTGCCCTGGCGGGCTGCGCCGCTCCCGTGCCGCCGGGCCATGGCGCCCACGCCGCTGCGGCCGACGGCGCACGCAAAGAAGATGGCAAGGGTGGCGGCAAGGGCGGCGGCATGATGGACGAGATGTGCAAGCGCCACGCCGCAGAACCCGGCCGCGCCGCCAGCGCGCCTGGCAGCATGATGGACAAGCACTGCCAGGCCCGGGCCGAGGTGCCCGCCGGCGCGGCTTCGCACGCGCACTGAAAGCCGCTCGGCGGCGCACTCCTGGCCACACTCAACGAGCGTTGCGACGGGGTCTTGTTCTCCAGCAGCGCGCTGGCGGTGCCCAACCTGTGCTGGAACACGGTGGGCCGCCGCTCAGCACAAGTGCGGGCGCGGGCGGCTGAAACTGCAGGTCTGTGGCGAGCTGGAACTCAGGCAGCCCTGAGCTTGGCGCCGGTGCCGCGCCAGACGTTGGCGGCAAAGGCCAGCGCCGCCACCCCCACCACCACCGAGCCCAGCCCCACCAGCGGCTCGGCCGCCGTCACGCCGCGCATCAGCGCCGCCAGCGCCGACAGCATCACCGGCAGCGCCAGCTGGTGCAGCCAGAACTGCAGCGCCACCAGCCGCGGGCTCAGCGTGTCGGCCAACTGCTGCACCACCAGGCCGAAGCCCAGCATGCTCGCCCAGCCCAGCAGGTTGACGTGGGCATGCACCGAGCGCAACCCGAAGTCGTGCGTCGCGCCCATGTAATTGCCCAGTGACACGCCCACCACGAGGTAGAGCGCAGCCATGCGAAGCCACCAGGCGCCATAGCGTTTGTTGTTGTTCATCATGGGCTTCCGTCAGGCCGCCAGGCCAGGTGCAACCGGCAGGCCCAGGCCGCGCGCCAGCGCAGCCCAGTCGTCGTCGTTGAGGCGCTCGCGCGCCAGCGCCAGCACCGCGCCGAAGACCGGCGCCGGCGCGTTGGCCCGCATGCCGGCCAACATTCCCAAGCGCTCCGCCGGCGCCAGGGCCGGCAGCATCCAGCGCAGCGACGCCATCATCTCGGCGGGCGACAGCGCGGCCAGGATCTGGCCGTGGATGGCCATGATGCCGGCATCGTCCAGATGCGCCCACAACACCGCGTTGTGCTCGGTCTCCTCCAGGTGCATGTGCGCCAGGTTGTCGGCCGCGAACAGGCTCACTGCGTAGTACAGCGCCCGGCAGGCGGCGGCGCAGTCCTGCGGCGGGCAACCGGCCAGCGCGCGGGCATGGGTGCGCAGCGCCTCGATGTCGCGCTCATGCGCCACATGCTCGGTCGCGATGCGCTGGCTGGTGCCCGGCTGGGCGCGTTCCAGCGCGGGGTGCACGAAGGCGTTCTCGTGCTTCAGGTGCGACGCGCAGAAATCCGCCGCCGCCTCGACCTTGCTGGCCAGCTGCTGCAGCGACGCCGGGTCGCCCGGGTCGACGCGGCCGGCGCTGGCGACCAGGTCGGCGAGCATCAGCCGAAGGCCCTTGTGGATGCTGGCGTAGATGTCAAAGCGCGGCGCCGTGGCCGTGCCGCGAACGGCGAGGATTTCTTGCAGTGAGGTGTGCATCTCGGATTCCCTGGGTGGTGTGTCGAATGGCTCGCTGCGCCTGGCATCGAACCGTGCAGTCACTGTAGGAATCGGGGCGGCGGCGCGCCGCTAAATGCTTGCTAGCCGAACCTTAAGAGTTTGCTAAGTGCTCGTGAGCATTGGTATTTTTTCCATCCAAGCCGTGCCGGAGGGCATGCTGGCACAGCTGAATGGGCGGGCTGCCTTACTTCAGCACCAGCTCCTGCAGCTCCATGCCGCCCGCCAGCTTGCGCATCACCTTGCGCTCGCCGGAGGCCGCGTCCATCTTGTGCTGGTCCATGGCCATGAAGGCCTCGTACTTCTTCTGCACTTCCAGCTGCTGCGCGGTCGTCAGGTAGTCCTTGGACTCGATGGCCAGGATCAGGTCGGGCTCGCCCTCGCGAGCGTTGTTCACCGAGAACACGTGGTACGACACGATGTAGCCCTCCTTCTTGCCGAACTCGTTGGACTTCTTCCAGGTCTTGGCCAGGAAGTCCATGTAGTTCTCGAACTGCCCGGGCTCGACCTTGATATGGGAGAAGTTCCACACCGTGCCCGGCTTGTAGCTGGAGTCCTGGGCGGATGCCGCAGTGCCAACCATCATCAAACCTGCCGCCAACAGCCCCGTCAGCATGTGCTTTGCGAAGTTCATTTGGATGCCTCCTCACCTGTCGACGCCGGTGACTGCGTTCGCGCGGTGGTGCGCCGGCGCACTGTGCGCCTGCAGGCCCGTTTGCGGTGGGCGGGCGGCGATGGGGGGCGCGAAGCGTCCTTCATCTTCAGGATGCCCGGGGGGGTGGAAGGGCGGCGAGCTTGATCGTCAAGCGCCGAGGATGAAGCCGCCCAGCGCAACCAGCCACAAGACAAGCACCGCCATCCACGCGAACACCGCCGCGCGCGTAGCGGCGGCCGGCCACCAGCGGGCCAAGCCCAGGCGCCGCCCCAGCACGGCCAATGCCGCGCCGCCATTCAAGTACGGCAGAGGCAGCAGGTTCAACGCTGCGACCTTGGCCGCCAATAACGCGAGGATGACCGCGAACGGCGCCGATTCAGCGAAGGCAGCGATCCGTTGCAGCAGTGCTTGCGCGTCGCCCAGCGGCGAAGTCACACCGGTAAGCCATTGGGCCGGCAAGGCCAGGAAGGCGTCGATACCCGCGCGTCCCTGAAGCGCGACGGCCAGCCCCAGCAACAGCGCGCAGCCGGACAGCACAACGAGCAATTGCGCAGGCACCGAAAGGCGGTCGAGCGCCCTGGGCCATTCCTCTTCAGACAGCCGGTCCTCGACGGAATGCAGGAAGCGCACCGAACCTCCGATGGGCAGGGCCCGAATTTCAAAGAGGCCAGTCGTGAACAGCGCCGGCCCGAAGCCGTAGGAAATCCGTAGAAGCTGCGCGCCGACGGCATGGCCCATGGCGGCCATGGTCAGGAGGTGAAGTGCCGTGACGGCGGCGATGGCCAGGAAGAGATTCAGCATCAGGTTCAGGCCTCGGCCACCAGCACGAAGGCCGGGGCCCAGAAGTAGTCGCTGATGTGCGCCAGGCGCGTCACGCGCCAGCCCAGGGCTTCGAGCTTCTCGCGCCACACGGGCATCGGGTGCTCCCAGTTCGTCGCGGCCGTCTGCGCGTCAAGCTGGCCGAGGAACATCGGGATCAGAAAGCCTTGGGCCACGAGGTCGCGCGTGGCGCCCTCGTACTCGCCCAGGGCGCGCTCGTAGCGCTGCGCGAGCGAGGCCACGTAGGCGTCCGAGCCGCGCTGCAGGTCGGGAATGTCGAACTCCACGATCACCAGCCGCTCTACGTGAGAGCGCAGCCGCGCGAGGCCGGCCCAGCGTTCGGGTTCGGGAATGGCTTGTAGCGCGAAGGTGGCTTGGGCGAGATCCCAGCGGTTGTCAGGCCCGAGTTTGTGGACGAAAGCGCCCAGGCCCTCGTTCAGCGCTTGCACGGGCAGCGTGGGCTGCTCGGCATGGGCTCGCGCCACGGCGCTGGCCAACAGTGCGCTCGCGGGCTCCACCAGCGTCAAGCGCTCCAGCGCGTGCGGGTGTGCAGCGGCGGCCAGCGCCGGAAAGAGGGCGTGGCCGTCGCCGCAGCCGATGTCCAGCAGCGAGTGCACATCGGGCGTGTAGTGGCTCGCCAGCTCCGCGCTGACGCGCTCATACAGCGGCACATTGCCGCCGCCGCGGATGAAGGCTTCGAAGGCTGCGGGGGAGGTGTAGACGTGGGTGTCTTGGGGGCGGGCGACGTGCTGACGAAGGGCGTTGGTCAGCAGGGGGATGTCGCCAGCTGCGCGTTGCAGCGTGGTGGTCGGGTCACTTGCCATGCCGGACTTTAGATTTAAGACCTGACCCCGAACCTGGACCCCGAACCTGCGTGACCCCGAACCTGCCGAACCTGCGAACCTGCCGAACCTGCGAGCGCTTTTTTGCCACTTGACGGGGCGGCTAATGGGTGACCCCGAACCTGCGAACCTGCGCGCTACCGTGCGAGGCGTGCCAAACGTGCTGATTTGGGAATGGCTTGCAACGCGAGGCTCCATTCTTCAATTTTCTTTGAGCAGTGAAGTGAGCTGAGAATCGTTGGCTAGGCGCTTCTGAAATCGCACCAACAGCGTCGCATCAATGTTCAATTGACTCGCTATCGCAATAGTCCGATCCAATACCAACTGTTTTTTTGTTGGTATGCCCTTCAATGCGGCGGCAATTTCAGGCTCGGTCAATACGCAACCTTGCTCTTGCTCCGCCTTCGTTTTGTATGCGGCCTCTACCACCTTAAGTTTCGAGTCAGGGACAAAAATCGCTGCGTATTCTATCAGGCGCTTCAGCTTGAGATCAACTGCACGGGAATCCCAGTCTTTCGTGGCAACTCGGGAGAACATTTGACCAACGAGCGATCCGAGCTTTGACTGGAAATTTTCATTGAGCTGAAGAATTTTCGCATCAAGGCATTTTTTGTAATGTAGATCTGTCTTGATTGGAATGCTCAGTCGAAGGAAGGCGCAGCAATCTTGACCTAATTCAGTATCGTCAGATTCTAGGTAGAAAAAACTTGGCTCATTGTTATTGAGTAGTCTTCGTAAGAATTCACTAAGCCGACTCTTTGATTTATCCGTCAGGAGTGGAAGCGGCGTCTTTACATTGGCTGATGTTAAGTTGGCGACCTGTCGAGAAATCACTTCATCAAGTGATCGAACCGGAACAATATTTATATACGGAGCCTTGGCTCCGTCGGATCGAACTACAAGGTCGCAACTTTGCGTTACGACCATAAAAAACAGGTTTTTTGTATGTCGATGGTAGTGAGGGTGTACCTCGGCAAGAACTGCGTCAAGGTCGACAGTGCGCTTGAGCACATCGCCCTGCATTAATTCGAGCTTCGTTAACTCATTAGAAGGAGCATAGGTGAAATGGGTTTGCTCTTCTTCCGATACAAGCTCCGAAGCATCCGCCACTTAAGCTCCCAGCTAGTTACCGAAAGCGCTTATTCGTTGTCGTGGTGAGCGCGCCGTTCAACTCGGAGTTAAAGCGCTGCACCGCTACCTTCCGTTCGATCGCTGCAGGGTCAAGTGCAACATGGACACCTGAAAGCTCCGTTGTTCCAGATTGAACGAATCTGCCTTGTACATAGACGCCAACATTGTGCACAACGGTAGTCGCTTGCGGAATTGAAACCTTCGGAAAAACGGCTTCCTTCAGCGGTTCGCCATGCCGTGCGCTAGCGGTTGATGTCGCAGATGTGAGATAAGTTTTATTGACCATCCTCTGTCCCTTTATATAATTTCTCGAGTAATTCTTTGGCAACGCTATAATTTTCTGAGAATCTTGCATAGCCATCCCCTGACAGAACTTTCAACGCCTCAGCAGAAGTAGTGACAGGATGGTGGAAGTTGAACTTCACGCCGACATTGCTGCCGTCAAAATATCTTTGAATATTTACTTGCGCATTCCCGCGCAAAAACGTTGTAGCCAAGACGGTCCGCTGTGATTCCAGACCTGCTGGTATTGCATCAACCAAGTCAATTTGCGATTGTGAAAAAACATCAATCCATTTGGCGTCGGGGTTCTCGTCGACGAATTCAAAGTTGTGACCGATGCCTCCAATAGGTGTATGCGTTAGTTGCTGCAGCACACGAGACGCGACATCTTCGATCAGTGCAAGGCCGGTCTCATTTGCATGATCGGGCATCAGGACAAGCGCCTCAGGTCGCGCTGTGAATTGAAATCCAGGAAGATTGAACCTAGGGAATTCAAATGCACCATTCAAACCGGCTGGAATGAGGGCGTGGACAATTTGTGCTTGCCCTTCCTCCGTCTGAAGTCCATACCTTAGTACCCACGGTGGCGTAAGGATCGCAGGGTTCCATGCGCCAACGATTACAAGCGTGGTTTCTGCAGGTACAGGCTTCATTTGAGAGAACTGGACGGCATGCCGCCGACGTATTCCATACGAAAATAGCCGCGCTAAGCAATGCGGCGCGGAAGGCTAGGCAGAAGCGCGCTACACGGCCAACAAGTCAAAGTAAGTGGGCTTTCGACGCGTCCTTACAAGGACACCGCGCGCTGAAAGTGACGGTAGCACAGCGACCTTGCAATCAACATCGGTCGAACCCGGGCGCCAGGTCAACAGCGAAGCCACGAGGCACGAGTCGCCGCCGGTCAACACCTTGCCCTATGTCAACTCCCCGTCAATCCGAGCCCACCACAATCACTACAACAGTTCTGGCCGCACCATCCCCATGCCCACCCCCCGCTACGACCCCCTCAGCCGCGCCCTGCACTGGCTGACGGCCATCGCCGTGACCGTGGCCTTCATCCTGGGGCCGGGCGGCTTCGGGCGGATGATGCGCAAGGGCATCGACCCGGCCACGCGGCTGGACATCGTCTGGCATGAGTCCCTGGGCCTGCTGGTGCTGGCGCTGACGCTGCTGCGCCTGCTGTGGGTGGCGCTGCGGCCGGGCAAGCCGCGCTTCGAGATGGCGGCGTGGATGCATGGGCTCTCAAAGCTGGTGCACGGCGTGCTGTGGGCCCTGATGCTGGCCTTGCCGGCCACGGCCTTGCTGGCCCTGGGCAGCGAGCACCATCCGCTGACGCTGCTGGGCGGCGTGCGGGTGGACGAGTTCCCCTGGATTGCCGGCTCGCGCCTGGGCGAGGCGGCGGACTGGGGCGACGTGCACGGCCTGCTCGGCGACGTGCTGATGTGGCTGGCCGGCCTGCATGCGCTGGCCGCGCTGTATCACCACTTCCTGCGCCGCGACGGTGTGCTGGCAGCCATGCTGCCCTGGCAGAGCAAGCGCTGAGCCGCTGGCTCGGCCGCAAGCCGCGTTGCCGGGTCATGGAGGCGGCAACGCCGCCGTTCAAGGCGTCGATGCAAAGGTCAGCGGCCCGAGAGCGCCGCGACCAAGGCCTTCGCCACGGCTTCGCTCGAATTCGGGTTCTGGCCGGTGATCAGATTGCCGTCCTGCTCCACGTGGCTCAGCAGGGGCAGCAGCGCGGAATGGAAATCGGCACCGCTGGCCTTCATCTCGTCTTCCAGCAGGAAGGGGACGACGGCCTTCAACCGCGCCAGGAATTCTTCGGCGTTGGTGAAGCCGGTGGCGCGGCGGCCCTGGAAGAAAGGCTGGCCGTCGGCGCGCCTTGCGTGCACCAGCGCGGCCGGGCCGTGGCAGACGGCCGCAATCACCTTGCCGGCCGCGTCGTGCCGCGCTACCAGCGTGTGCAAGGTGGCGTCCTTGGCCAGGTCCATCATCGGGCCGTGGCCACCGGGGATGAACACGGCGTCGAACGTCTCGCCCTGCACGGACGCCAGCGTGACGCTGTGCCCCAGCGCTTCCAGCGGCATGGCCCATTCCTTGCGCTGCTTGTCGCTCGGTTCCGTCTTGGGGTCCAGCGGCACGGGGCCGCCCCGGGGCGATGCGACCGTGACGGCGATGCCGGCCTCGATGGCAGCCAGGTAGGGCACGGCGAACTCCTCCAGCCACAGGCCGGTCTGATGCTCAGGCGAGAGTTGTGTGGCACTGGTGGTGACGAAAAGGGCGCGCATGGATGGTCTTCAAAGTGGCTACGCGCCAATCTAGGTTGCTGTCAGCTCGGGCCTTGTAGGCGGCAATGCCGCTCGCGACCGCGCGCACGCCTGAAAGCGCTCGCTTCTTCCGTCGGCTCGCGACGCGGGCCGTCAGAGCTGGGTGTGCAGCACCATCTGCGGCCCGAGCAGCGCGTTCAGCCGCGGGCTCGCTGGAACTGGCGCTTTCGGGTGATCATGCAAGCCTTGCAACAGTCCCTGCCCACACTGCCTCATTGATCGCCAAGTGTTGCAGTTGGGACTTGAGCCGCCAACCGTCAAGGAATACAAGGGCTCGAATATGGCTGTGAACTGTGCTTCGAACGCCGGAAAGGCTGGGTGCATGATCGCGTTCGCCGTTTCCTGCGCTCTGGCCGGTTCTTGCTGGGCGGCGGATCGCAAGCTGAGCATCGTCACGGAGGAGTGGGCCCCGTATAACTACAGTGAAGATGGCGCACTGACAGGGTTTTCAGTAGAAGTCGTCCGGGCGATTGCCCAGGCGCTCAACGCAGATATCGATATTCAGCTGATGCCCAGCATGCGCGCCAAAGCATCGCTGGAAGGCAATCAAAGAACAATGCTGATCACGATGTTGCGAACCCCGGAACGTGAGACCAAATACAAATGGATTGGCCCGCTGGGCGACAGTTCCATTTATTTCTACAAGCGCAAAGGCAATCCTCTTGAAGTCTCGACACTCGAGGACACCAAGAAGGTTCGCTCGATCTGCTCCCGGCGCGGTGGCCTGACGACTTCCAGGATGCAGGCAGCAGGCTTCACCAACCTCGAGGCAGGCGCATCCGACGGCAAAGCCATTTACAGGATGTTGATATTCGGCAGATGCGATTTGGCCGTCAGCGATTCACCGTTGGGTGTCATCCATCTATTGAAGCAAATGAACTATTCGTTGGATGCGGTCGTTCAAACGCCCGTCAAACTGATCACCTCTCCCATATACATTGCCTGCAGCAAGGACATTTCCGATGCGGAAATCGCTCGCTGGCAGGCGGCACTCGATAAGCTGAAGGCTTCAGGCGCCTTTCAAGCCATACTCAAAAAATATAGTGAGTAACCGGCTTTGTTGAGTGTTCAGAATTTATATCTCGCCGAGAGCATGTAACTTCGCCCCGCGCCGGGCAAGACCCAGGCCTGCATATATGAACTGCTGTAGTACAGCCGGTCGAGCAGGTTGTCGATATCGAGGGACGCGCGCCACTGCTTGCCCAGTTGCAGCGAGCCGATCAGCTTGAGCGTGGTGTAGCCCGGCAGCTTGAAGTTGTCGGCTGCCACCAGCGGCGCCACGGCCCCCTCGCGTTCGCCCACATGGTTGATGCCCGCGCCCAACGTCGCGCTGTTGGCTCCCAGCAGGAAGGCCTGCACCAGCATCAGATTGGCGCTCTGGCGCGGTACGTTGGCCAGGCGCCGGCCGACCAGGAAGGCATTGCTGTCGCGGGTCACCTGGGCATCGGTCCAGGCGTAGGCAGCCGACAGACGCAGCCCGGGCAGGACTTCGCCCGAGATGTCGAACTCCAGGCCCCGGCTGCGTACCTCGCCGGCAGCCACCGAGAAGTTGTTCGGGTCCAGCGGGTCGGGGGTCAGCACATTGTTCTTCGCGATCCTGTAGATCGCCAGCGTGCTGCTGGCCTTGCCGTCCGCGGTGTCGAACTTGATCCCCAGCTCGCCGGCCCTGCCCGCTTCAGCGGGGAAGGACTGGAACGCGCGGCTGACGCCGCTGTTGGGGCGAAAGCTCCTCGACGCCGAGGCGTACAGCGACAGCGTCTTGCTCGGCTGGTAGACCAGGCCGACGCGCGGCGTGGTGGCGCTGAGGGACTGGGCGGTCGTGATGCCGTTGCGGCGGTTCAAGAGCGATTGGTCGTAACTGTCGTGGCGCACGCCCAGCAGCATCTTCCACTGCGGCGACAGGTCGATCTGATCCTGGCCGTAGATCGACCTTGAGCGCTGTGCCTCGCGGGTCCAGGTGGTCAGGGGCATGGGCGGCGCCACCTGGCCATAGACCGGCTCGTAGATGTCGATCACGGAGGCTTCGGCAACGCGGTACTGCTTGCGATGGTCGATGAACCTGTACGCATCTGCGCCGACCAGCAACTGGTGCACCAGGCCGCCGGCACGCAGCCTGCCCAGTAGTTCGAAGCGGCCCGACATGTCCAGCGCCGAGTAGTCGCGGCTGCGGCGTTGGCGCACCAGGCTGCGGTCGTCGGCCAGCAGGAAGCGCGCCTCGGTCGAGATCCCGTTGATCGAGCTGTCGCGGTGGCTGAAGCCGGTCTGGATCGCCCAGTCGTCGTTGAAGTCGTGCTGGATGAAGATCTGGTGGCCGGTCGTCTCGGTGGCGTGCGGGCCGTCAGCGGGCTCGCCCAGGAAGCGCGAGCGGGGCAGGCGGCCCAGTTCACCGTGGATCGCGACGATGCCGCGGTCGAAGTTGGCGCGCTGCCTGGCGTGCTCCAACTCGTAGGACACGGTGGTGGCATCGCTGGCCCGCCACAGCAGGGACGCCGCCACCATATGGCGCTCGGAGCGCACATGGTCGCGGTAGCTGTCGCCCTTCTCGCTGGCGGCGTTGAGCCGGTAGGCCAGGCGCTCGCTGACCGGGCCGGTCAGGTCAGCCGTGCTGCGCAGGCGGCCAAAGCTGCCGCCCGAGACCTCCAGCGCATGGCCGGGCTGGAACAGCGGCTTCTTGGTCACGATGTTGACCGTGCCGCCCGGCTCGCCGCGCCCGTAGAGCGCCGAGGCCGGCCCCTTCAGCAGCTCGATCATGGCGGTGGCGGCGGTATCGCGCAGCCCGTTGTAGCCGCGGCTGTAGTTGAAGCCATTGACCATGTAGTCGGAACCGAAATTCGGGTCGCCCGTGAAGCCGCGCATCGCGTAGCTGTCCCACAGCCCGCCGAAATTGCTCTGCCTGGCGATGCCACTGCCGAGCTCCAGCGCGTCGGCCAACTGGGTCACACCCGCGTCCGCCAGCATGTCGGCCGACAGCACGCGCACGCTCTGCGCCAGGTCGCGGATCGGCGTGTCGGTCTTCATCGCACCGGTGACGAAGAGGCTGCGATAGGGCTGCCTGGCCGCTTCAACTCTCACGGCCTCCAACTTGTTGCCTTCGGTGCCGGCCGCAGTGACCGGTGCCATGGCTACGGGCTGCGACCAGGCGCCGGCACAGCAAGCCGCCTGGATGAGTGCCGCCATCGCGGCATGAAAAGAGCGGCGCCTGGATTGCAAGTCAGCTCCGGGTCAATCGGGCCTCAGTTTGCCTCGGCGCTGGCAGGCCTGCCAGGAGTCTGCGCCGCGCGACCCGCATGGCGGCGGCGCGGACTGCTTTTGCAGCCGCGCAACGCGAATCAGATATTTGCCAGGATTAACGCCCTCGCCGCGTCGCCGCGAGGGCCGTGCGATAGGTCAGAAGAACACGATCCCCCCCAGTGCTACGCCGCTCATCTTGGCGTCGCTGCCGGTCACCGGCTTCGACGTCGTCCGGCTCACCTCCCCCACCAGCGTCACGCTCTTGGTCAGCCCGTAGTACAGGCCCGCCGTCACATTGGTGTTGCTGCTCAGATCGGCGGCCACTCCATCCTTCAGCTTGCTCTCGCCCCAGTTCAGGCCGAACTTGGTCTTGGCCGTGKCCTGCCAGGTGGCTTGCAGCAGCACGTTGGTCTGCTTGCGGTTGCCGCTGTCGCCGTCGGACAGCACGCCCAGGCCCTTGCCCGATTGCAGATTGGCCGCAAAGCCCAGCGGGCCGGCGCTGACGCTGGCGCCGACCTCGGCGCCGTTCATCGTGAAGCTGGCGCCGCCGCCCGTGCCTTCGAATTTCTGGTGCTTGACGCCCACCCAGGCCTTGCCGCCATTGAACTTGGCGGTGGCCAGGGCTTGCAGCTGCGGCTCGTTGCGGCCGATGGCGGCGCCGGCATCGACGGGGCTCATCAGCGCGATGGTGGCCGAGAAGCCGCCGCTGCTGGGCAGGCTGTAGGCGATCTGGCCGTAGGTGCCGAGGTAGGTATAGCCGGAGCCGATGTGGCCCAGCGTGACGCGGTTGCGCTGGGTGGCGCTGACGGGCGCGCCGGCGCCGAGCAGGGTCATGTCGCCAAGGATGGCGGACTGGCCGAACAGGCCGTAGTCGCGGCCGAGCTTGACGCTGCCCATGTCGGCATTGCCGAAGGTGACGAAGCCCTGGCGCACGTCGACGTTGCTGTTGTTGGAGATGGCGTCGCCCGAGGCGACGGCCGCGCCGATCATCAGCGTGGCTTGGATGTCATAGCCGTCCTGGCGCGTCTTGGCCGTGGTGGTGAGGGCATTGGGCAGCAGGCCGTTGCCGATGACGGTGCGGCCATCGGTGCCGCCGCAGCCCAGGCCCTTGGTCGCCAGCGCCACGCCGCCGACGGCCTGCGAGCCGGAACAGCTGGTGTGGGTGTAGTAGGCGTTGATGATGCCGCCCAGGCTCAGGTCCCATTCGCCGGCCTTGAAGTCGGCGGCGTGGGCTGTGCCCGCGGCGGTGAGCGCGGCGGCGATGAAGGTGCGGGTGTGGTGGATGTTCATGTTGTCTCCAGTTGTGGTTTTGGGCAGCGTGCTTTGCGCAAGCGCTGTGCCAGTACCGGGCTGGAGCGAAGTGCCCGCGCGGGCGTTGCCGCGCGGCGCAGTGGGAGCCATGACGCGTGCCGCGCTGGCACGCTGCTGCGGGTGTGCCCCGACGCGGGCTGTTGCGTGGCGCGGGCGCGCGCCGTGCCGCCGTGCAGCGTGGGTGTGGCGGCGCGCAGCAGTGCCCGAGGGCTTCTCGCTAGAAGCTGTACTTCACGCTCACCACCACGCTGCGCGGCGCGCCTGGCGCGTAGAACGTCGCATGGCGCAACGGCCGGTCGCCGTTCGCGTTGGCCGCAAAGGGCCGGCTCTGAAAATTGCCCGCGCTGTCGAAACCCGTGGGGCCGAGCTGCGCGGCCGTGGCGTACGCGCGGTCGAACAGGTTGTTGACCTGGGCGAAGAGCTTGAGCCCCTTCATCGGCTTCCAGGCCGCGTTGACGTTGACAACCGCGTAGCCGGCGCTGCGGCCCGCGCCGAGGTAGTACGTGTCATCGGGCCGGTGCAGGCCGTTCTCGTTGCCGCGCGCTGCTGCGCCGCTCATCGCGATGGCGTCGGCGCCGAGCGACCACGCATCGCCGAGGTCGAGATCGGCATAGAGCTTGAGCAGGCGCCGCGGCACCAGTGGCATGCGGTCACCGGGGCGGATGGCGATATTGCCGTTCACGCCGGGCAAGCCCGCCTGCGCCGCATCGTTGCTGCTGTTGGACGCGCCGTTGACGCGCTCGGCCGTGCGGTAGGTGGCGTCCAGCAGCGTGAGGTTGATGCCCGCCGCCAGGCCCTTGGCGGGCTGCCCGCTCAGGCCCAGCTCCAGACCCTGGCGGCGGGTCTTGCCAAAGTTCTTGAAGTAGCCAAAGCCAGCCGCGTCATCGGCGACGAAGAGCAGGTCGTCGCGGTTGTCGGAGCGGAACACGCCGACGCTCCAGGCCAGTGGCCCGCCGGCGGCGCCGCGAATGCCGGCCTCCACCGTCGTCGTGACGACCTGCCTGAGTGGCGGGTCGCCGGCCATGGCGTTGGGCAGCTTGCAGGGGTTGGCCGGGTCGGCGCAGCCCAGCTCGATGGAGGACGGGTCGCGGCTGCCCTGGCTCACGCCGGCCCAGGCGTTGACGCCGGCCACCGGCGTGAAGGTCAGGCCCAGCGCGGGGTTGAGGCGGCTGAAAGCGTGGTCGCCGTCCAGTGAGCCCGGGCCGGCGCCTGGCGTGATGGCATCGCGGTTGCGCGCCGTGCTGTGGTTGTAGCGGGCGGACACGGTCAGGTGCGTGCCACTCGCCACCGTGAGCACGGTGCTGGCGAACAGGCTGAGCGTGCGTGTGCGGCCCGCCAGGTCCACGCGGGTGTCGTAGGGCGCGCCGTCCACGTTGCCGCCGCCCACGCCATCACCGAAGGCGCCGACGCCGGTGATGCTGCGGTCGGCATTCAGGTAGCCCAGCTCCGAGCCCTGCACGAAACGGCTGCGGCTGAAGTCGGCTGCCGCGCCGATCAGGGACTGACTGGGCAAGCCAAGCAGCCGACCGTCGTAGCCGAGCTGCGCGTTGAAGCCGGCGTTGTGCTGGTTCGTGCGGGTCTGGTTGATGACGCCGTTGCACTTCTCGCCAGGCTCGTCCTTCAGTAGCGCCTGGGCGATGCAGCGCCACTTCGGGAAGGGCGTGTTGGCCGCGCTCTCGCCCGCGGTGGGAAAGCCGGTGTAGCCGGCCGCCGCCAGCGCCGCGCGATCGGCGGCACTGGGCTGGTAGAGCGACTGGTCGAGCGCGTCGTCGTTCAGGTCGCCGTTGTAGGTGCGCGTGCGGATGCTGCGGACGTAGGCGTTGCCGGCCAGCGTCCACTGCTCGCCGAGCGAATGAGAAAGCGCGAGGTTGAGCAGTGCCGCGCGGTTGCGGGTGTTGTCCGGGCGCGTGTAGACGCTGGCGCGGTCACGTTCGAGAAGGCGTTGCTCCTGCAGGCCGTTGCCGTTGAGGTCGGTGTCGGCGAGCGACGCGGTCAGTGCAATGTCGGTGTCAGCGTTGCGGTGGCCGAGCTTGGCGAAGAGCTGGTTCACGTCGGACTTTGAATCGACCCGCCAGCCGCGCTCGCGGAACTTGTGGCCGGTGACGTACCAGTGCGTGCCGCCGGCGCTGCCGCCGCCCACCTCGAACTCGGCGGCGCGGCGGCCGTGTGAGCCGGCCGTCAGCTGCAGCGACGTGCCCGGTTGCTTCAACCCGTCCTTGGTCTGCACGCTCAGCGCACCGCCCAGGGTGTTGAGGCCGAACAGCGGGTTGGAGCCCGGGTTGAGCGCGATGGAAGCGATGGCCGCCTTGGGGATCAGGTCCCAGCTCACCACGTCGCCAAACGGCTGGTTCAACCGCACGCCGTCGAGGTAGACCGACAACCCCTGCTGCGAGCCCAGCAGCGGCGATGCCGTGTAGCCGCGGAAGTTGACGTCGGCCTGCAGCGGGTTGCCCTGCATCTCGTTGAGGTGGACGCTGCCCAGGCGCCGGTTCATGAAGCTGGCGAGGTCCAGGGCCTGGCTGCGCTCGATGTCGGCGGCGCGGGCGGTCTGCACGGCGGCGGGGATCCAATCGCGCGGGATGTTCACACCGGCCACCGGCGACAGGCCAACGACTTCGACGCGTTCGAGCTGCACCTGGGCATGGGCCGCAGTGACGATGCAAACCAGCCACAGAGGCACAGAGACACAGAGGTGTCGAGGTGCTCGAAGGCCACCGGACTCTCTGTGTCTCTGTGCCTCTGTGGCTTTGTTCATGTCAGCCGCCGAGATGGCGCTCTCTCAACGGATCACCACGCCCCAGGGCAGCTTGCCCACCGCCACCTCGGCCACGCGCTGCAGCGTCTCGGTGTCGATGACCGACACCGCGCCTGAGCGCCCGCAGGCCACATAGAGCTTGCGGCCGTCGGGCGTCAGCGCCATGTTCCACGGCCGCTGGCCGACCGGGATGGTGGCGACCAGGGCCATGCGCTCCACGTCCAGCACCGAGACGGTCGCATCGCCGCCGTTGGAGATGAAAACGCGCTTGCCGTCGGGGTGCACGCTGATGCCATTGCTCTTGGGCCCGGCCATGAGCTTGTCCTGCACCGAGAAGGTCTGCATGTTGATGACGTAGATCTCGCTGGACATCTCGGCCGCTACAAAGGCCCGCCGCCCGTCGGGCGAGAAGCCGATGCCGCGCGGCCGCGTGCCGACCGGGATCTGCGCGACCTGGGCGCGCTTGTCCACGTCGATGACGTCCACCGCGCTGCCCTCCTCGGCGCTGACCAGCACCCAGCGCCCGTCGGGGCTGAAGACAGCGTGCTCGGGGTTCCTGCCCTTCACCTTGACGGCGAAGCTGCGGGCCATGGCGCGCGTGTCGACGAAGACGATCTCGTTGGCCTCCTCGACGGCGGCCACCACCCAGCGGCCGTCGGGCGACTGGCCCAGGCCTTCGGGTGACTCGCCGAGCGGGATCTCGCCGGCCTGGCGCCGCGCGGCCAGGTCGATGACGACGAGGCGGTTGCCAGGCTGATCGCTGACGTAGGCGCGGCGGCCGTCGGGGCTGATGACGGCGCCGCGCGGCTTGGCGCCGGCGGGCAGTTCGTAGAGCACGGCGTCGGTGGCGGTGTCGATGACGCTCAGCGTGCCCGAGCCCTCGTTGGACACATAGGCCAGCGGCCCGGCGTGGGCCTGGGTGACTGCCGCGGCAAGCAGGGTCAGGGTGGGCAACAGGCGGGCCATGAAGGTCTCCGGTTCAGAAGCGATAGCTCGCGTTGGCGCTGGCGAGGAAGGTGCGGCCTGGCGCGGGCTCGAAGAAGCGGCCGTTGCCATCGTTGACGATGACGGAGCCGGCGTAGCGGCGGCCCGCGAGGTTGTCCACGCGCAGCAGGCCGCCCAGATCCCAGGGCCCGAGGCTGAGCTGGTAGCCCGCGTGTGCGGCCAGCGTCGCGTAGCCGGGGGCGGCGTCGTTGTTGAGGTCATTGACGTAGACCTTGCTCAGCGCGCGCGCCTCGGCGCCGAAGCGCCAGCCGCTGGCGGGCTGCCAGGTCAGCGCGCCATAGACCGCGGTGCGGGCAATGCCGGGGATGCGGTTGTCGGCGTTGACCTGTTGGTTGGCGGCGGCGCAGGGCGTGGCGGTGCAGGTCAGGAAGCCGTCGCGGTAGCGCGCGTCCAGCCAGGTGGCGGCGACTTGCGCCTGCAGCGTGCTCGCGAGCTGGAACGAGCCCGACGCCTCCAGGCCGCGGCGGCGCGTGGCGCCGGCGTTCTGGTAGGTGGCGCGGCCGCCCAGGTTGGTCTGCGTGACGATCTCGTGCTCCGTGCCGGTCTGGAACAGCGCCAGCGCTAACTCGGCGCCATCCCACGGCCGGGCCTTGATGCCGGCCTCGATGCTGCGGCTCAGCGACGCCTGCAGGCCGAAGTTCAGGCCCGTGGCGCCGCTGGGGCGGTAGGCCAGCTCGTTGAGCGTGGGCGTCTCGAAGCCGCGGCCGGCGGTGGCGTAGACGCGCAGGCGCTCGCTGACCGCGAAGCTTGCGCCCAGCACCGGCAGCGTGGCCGAGTAGCTGGCGGCGCCGCTGTCGTCGGGGTTGGTCTTGGTGATGTAGGCGTCGGTCGAGCGGAAGCTGACCTTGGCGCGGCGCACGCCGGCGTTGAGCAGCCAGGCCGGCGTGGGCCGCCATTCGGCCTGCAGATAGGGGTCGGCGTTGCTGACGTGGTTGCGCTCGTCGCGGCGCAGGGCACCTTGCACGCCCAGCGTCGTGCCGATGAAGTTCTGCGTGCCGACGCGGTGCTCGCTCAGCTCGTCGGCGGCCACGCCGGCGATGACGCTGGCGGTGGCACTTTTCCAGCGCCAGCGCACATCGGCACCCTGGTAGTCGCGCGCCAGATCGATGACGCCACCCGGATGCAGCGCATTGGCCTGCGTGGCCACCGGGATGGACTGGAACTGCATCGTCGTGCGGTGGCCCTGGTAGACCATCACGCGCAGGGTGTTGGCACTGTCGATGCCGTGCTCCAGCACCAGGCCGCCCTGCTGCTGCTTCATGGTCTTGCGGGTGTTGAAGCTCAGTGCGCCGGCATCAACGCCGCGCGGGTCGGTCTGCCATTGCGCGCGGGTCAGGCCCAGCGGGTCCTGCGCCTCGGGCAACTCGACGCTGTTGGCGATCAGCGTGAGCTGGGTGTCGGCACCGAGCTTGAAGTTCAGCCGCGCGTTGCCCAGGCGCCGCTCGGTGGCGCTGTGCTGGCGGTAGCCGTCGGTTGTGAAACGGCTGGCGCCCAGCGTGTAGCCGATGGCGCCTGCGGTGCCGCTGGCAGACGCGGCCACGCGACGCAGGCCGTCGCTGCCAAAGCTGACGCCGGCGTCCAGGCGCGGCGGGCCGGCGGGGTTCTCGGAATAGATGCTGATGACACCGCCCGAGGAGTTGCCGTACAGCGCCGAGAACGGCCCGCGCAGCACCTCGACGCGGCCCACGGTGCCAATCTCGACGTTGGTGATCTGGCCCTGGCCGTCGGGCAGGGTGGCGGGGATGTCGTCCACGTAGACGCGCACGCCGCGGATGCCGAAGCTGGCCCGCGCGCCAAAGCCGCGCACCGAGATCTGCACGTCCTGGGCGTAGTTCTGGCGGTCGCGGGCCAGCAGGCCCGGCACTTGCCCTAGGCCCTCGGAGATGTTGACCTGGGCTCGGCCGGCGCGCAGCGCGTCGCCGTCGATGCGGTTGATGGAAGCGGGCACGTCGAAAGGCGTGGCTTCAGTGCGCGTGGCGGTGATGACGACGGGTTCGAGGACGGTCGGTGCGGGTGCGGGTGCGGCGTGGGCGGCCGCGCTGGCGGCTGCCAGTGCGAGTGCCGTCCTTCGCGCCGCGGGCGCAAATCTCTTTTTCATGGGTATCTCCAGATGCGGTCGGGCCGGCTCGAAGCTCAGAGGGTGAGAGGGAATCCGGCGTGGCCGAGAGGGCTTCCCAAAGCGCCCCGATTTAGGCGCAAAGCACAGCCGTAGCTCAGGCTACGGCGAGCATTTGCAACGACGAGCGGGGTGTTTTGGGGAGTCAAAGCGGGCATGCGGGATTTCCTTTCACCCTCTTCAGACCGGACGCCAGGCCACTTTGTACTTGGTGAAGATCTCGGCGACGCGGCCTTGGCTGACCAGTTGGTTCAACGCGTCCTGCAGGGCCTGGGCGAGGTCGGTGGCGTCGCGCTTCACGGCCATGCCTGCGGCCCAGCCGTCGCGCGGCGCACGCGGCGACGGCAGCGGCTCGATGCGGTAGGCCGCGTCGCCAGCCAGCACCGTCTCCAGCTCCGACGCCAGGCCGGCGGCGGCGGCCACTTCGCCGCGCTGCAGTGCGCGGGCGGCCTCGCAGCCGTCCTTGAACTGCGTCAGCAGCTGCTCCCGGTAGGCGCCTCCGTCCGCACCGATCATCAGCCAGCCGGCCAGCGTCTGGCCGGGCACGGCCACGCGGCGTGTGCCGAGCTGGGACAGCGTCTCCAGCCGTGGCAGCTCATCCACACGCCGCGCCAGCATGACGCGCTCACGGTAGTAGGGGCCGAAGATGCGGGCCTGCGGCGTGGCCTCGATCAGCGGGCGGTCCACCGGCACGTGCATCAGCACGTCGGCCGGGCCGTGGCCGAGGTAGTGGCCCTTCCAGACCATGTTGCGCAGGTCGTCGTTCATGTTCTCGTCGGCATTGAAGGCCAGCGGCGCGAACTTCACGCCCAGGGCCTCGGCCAGCGCCTGGCCCAGCTCCATGTCGATGCCCTTGCCCTTCACGTGGAAGGGCGGCATGTCCTCGTACAGGCCGACGATGAGCCGGCCGCGCTCGCGCACCTGGGCGAGGGTGGCGGCGCCCGCCCCCGTGCCGGTGAGGGCGCTGGCGGCGGCCCAGGCGAGGATGTGGCGCCGGTTCACAGCGGCTTCTCCCGGCGCACTTCCAGGTAGGACTTGATCGCCCACATCGCTTCCTGCGTGAACACGCCCTCGAAAGGCGGCATGTAGACGGCGCCGTTGCGGCTGCGGCCGTGGCGCACGGTGTTCAGGAAGTAGTCGTCGTTCTCCTTCACGCAGGCGGCCTTTTTGGCGGCGTCCTTCAGCGTGCTGCAGTCGTTGTCCAGCCGGCGCAGGTCGGGCGCGATGCCGCCCGAGATGGCCTCCAGGCCGTGGCAGCGCGCGCAGTTCTGGTTGAAGGCCGAGCTGCCGATCTTGATGGCGGCCTCATCGCCGCGAAAGGGGTTCTCGGGTCGCCAGCCTTCGCCCAGCTGGGGCAGGCTGCTGGTGTCCACGGCCTGGGGGGTGACGTCGCCGTGGGCCCAGGCCACGACGGCCGCGACGCACAGGCTGCCGGCGATGAAGCGGGGATGGAATTTCATGGGTTGTCTCCGGTCGTTGTCTGGGTTTGCAGGCCCGTTCGGGCTCTGTCCCTGCGCTGCAAGCGACATGCCAGGACGGAACTGTTCCAACCTGGAACAACGACCGTGTCGGCGCTTGACCTGTGTCATGGACAGTCGAACCGCTTTGGGACACGATGGCCGCCAGACACAGACAGGCGTGGCACCGACCGCGCCGCCGCCGAGACAAGCCTGCAACAGGCAGGCGCATGAGAGCCTCTATGCCCACCATCGAGACCGAAGCGCCGGCCAGCCCGGCGCCGCCGGGGCCCCCACGACAGGCCTTCATCGAGCGCAGCCACCAGCGCAGCGAAGCGCTGGGCCTGAAGCGCCACGAGAAAAGCGGGCTGGACCCGATGATCCGCAGCGACCTCAACCTCGCGCGGGAACGCAACCAACGTCTGTACACCCACGCCGCGCCGGTGATGCAGCTGCTCTACGAGCAGATCGTCAACACCGAAAGCATGATCGTGCTGACCGACGCGCAGGGCACCATCCTGCACGCGGTGGGCGACGACAGCTTCCTGGCCCGCGCCCACCGCGTGGCGCTGGCGCCGGGTGAGAACTGGGCCGAGCATGCCAAGGGCACCAATGCCATCGGCACGGCGCTGTTCGAGGAGGTGCCCACGCTCGTGCATGGCGGCGAGCACTTCATCCACGCCAACAATTTCCTGACCTGCTCGGCCTCACCCATCTTCGACCCGCGCGGCAACATGCTCGGCGTGCTGGACGTGACGGGCGACCACCGCGGCTACCACCAGCACACCATGGGCCTGGTGCGCATGTCGGCCCGCATGATCGAGAACCACTGGCTCTCGGACGACTACAACAACCGCCTGCGCCTGCACTTCCACAGCCGGCCCGAGTTCATCGGCACGCTGCTCGAAGGCATCCTGGTCGTGTCGCCGGAAGGCCGGCTGCTGGGCGCCAACCGCGCCGCGCTGGACCAGCTCGGCGTCAGCGGCGCGGAGCTGCGCATGCGCAGCCTGAGCAGCCTGCTGGGCACGACGCCGGCGGCAATCTACGACCATTTCCGCATGCCGATGTCGCCGCCGATGCAGCTGTGCCTGCCAACGGGCCAGAGCTTCTTCGTCAGCGCTCGCTTCGACTGGCCCTCGCGCCCGGTGGTGGGGGGGATGCGCAATGCGGAGATGGCCGACGTCATCGATGCGCGCGAGCCCTCGCAGGGCACCAGCTCGCTGCGCGAAGGCGAATGGACTGGCGGTGTGCCCAGCCCGGACGCGCCGGCCCAGCCGGCGGACATGGTGGCGACGGCGGCCACGGCCAACGGCGCCCAGCGCTTCTCCGGCCTGCAATACCTGCGCACCGGCGACCCGCAGCTGGAGACCGTCATCCAGAAGGTCAAACGCGTGCTGGACCGCGGCATCCCGCTGCTCATCCTGGGCGAGACCGGCACCGGCAAGGAATTGCTGGCCCGCGCGGTGCACCACGACTCGGTGCGCGCCCGCCAGGCCTTCGTGGCCGTGAACTGCGCGTCCATCCCCGAGAGCCTCATCGAGGCCGAGCTGTTCGGCTACGAGGAAGGCGCTTTCACCGGCGCGCGGCGCAAGGGTGCGCCGGGGCGGCTGGTGCAGGCCAACGGCGGCACGCTGTTCCTGGACGAGATCGGCGACATGCCGCTGCCGCTGCAGGCGCGCCTCTTGCGCGCACTGCAGGAGCGCAGCGTGACGCCGCTGGGCAGCACCAAGTCCATCGCGGTGGACATCGCCGTCATCGGTGCCACCCACCGCAACCTKCGCGAGATGATCGCCGCGCAGACCTTCCGCGAGGATCTCTACTACCGCCTCAACGGCCTGGCCCTGCGCCTGCCGGCGCTGCGCGAACGTACCGACGTGGAAGCCATCGTGCGGCGCATCCTGCAGGCCGAGCGCCCGCAGGACACGCCCGAGCTCAGCCCCCAGGTGCTGGGCATGTTCCGCCGCTACCAATGGCCGGGCAACATCCGCCAGCTGGCCAATGTGCTGCGCACGGCGGCGGTGATGTCGGCGGGCGAGCGGCTGGTGACGACGAATCACCTGTCGGATGACTTCCTCGAAGACATGCAGCGCGCTGTGGGCGGCATGACACCGGCCCCGCCGCCCGCGCTGGCGCCGGCCTGGCCGCCCTTCGAGCCGCATGCCGCGCTGCCGGCCCCTGCACCCGCTGTAGTTGCGGCAGCCGCCGTGGAGCCCGCGAGCGCGCGCACGCTGGAGCAGGCCGAGATCGACATGATCCGCGCCACGCTGGACGCAGCGGGCGGCAACATCTCGCTGGCCTCCAAGCAGCTGGGCATCAGCCGCAACACGATCTACCGCCGGCTGCGCTGGAACACGCCCAGGGCCTGTTAACGCTACGGCAGTAGGTCGCGAAGGTCAGCCGCCAGGGGCCAATCAAGGCGCAGTGCGCCGCCCGCATTGATATGCGGGCAAGCGGTGCAACGCTGAGTGGCCCCTGGCGGCTGACCTTCCCTTCGGGTTGTAGCCAGAAAGCCCGCGCGCGGCGTTGCGAAGCCTCGCTTGGGGCCTACCCAAGCTTCGTTTCGCGCCTTGCTCGCGGGCTTTCTGGCTACAACGCGGCCTGCTGCCGTAGCGTTAACAGGCCCTAACCGTTGTTCCCGGGCCTCAATGCAGGCCCGGGACTTTCCCGGGGGAAGTGCTGCACCGCGCTGTGCCGAACTGGAGCAAAACCCCTCATTGACGCCGGCTGCAACGGCGTTGTGGCAAGGCACGGGTCTTGCACCCCTGGGTGCGTCGACCTGCTGACTGCCTGCTCCCATGTCCCGTCTTCTTCTGCGCGGCTTCCCATGAAGCTCCTCGTCCTCGGCTCCGGCGCGGGCGGTGGTTTCCCGCTGTGGAACTGCCACTGCCGACTGTGCAGCAGCTGGCGCCGCGGTGAGCTCGACGCCAGCGCGCGCACGCAAAGCGCCATCGCCATCTCGCAGGACGGCCGGCCCGGCGAAGGCTGGCTGCTCATCAACGCCAGCCCCGACCTGCCGCAGCAGATCCGCGCCACGCCCGCGCTGCAGCCTGCCCACGCGGGTGATGTGCCCATCCGCGCCGTCGTGCTGCTTGACTCGCGGCTGCATCACGTGGCCGGGCTGCTCTCCTTGCGCGAGAGCCGTGAGCTGGAGGTCTATGCCACGCCGCTGGTGTTCGAGGACCTGACGGCCGAGCTGCCGCTGCTGCACGTGCTGGAGAGCTACTGCCGCGTGCGCTGGCGCATGCTGCCCATTGCCGGCGACGTGCGCAGCGCGAGCTTCGAGATCCCGGGCTTCCCGGCGCTGAGCTTTGCCGCCGTGGCCGTGCCGGCGCGGGCGCCGCGGCATGCGCGGCTGCGCAGCGAAGCGGCGGGCGAGTGCATCGCGCTGGAGGTGCAGGACCTGCGCACGGGCCGGCGCGTCTTCCTGTCGCCGGCGCTGGCCGAGGTCGGCGAGGCCGAGCTGGCCTGGATGCGCCGGGCCGACTGCGTCGTCGTCGACGGCAGCTTCTGGACCGAGCACGGCCTGCAGGAGGCCGGCGTCGGGGCGGTCAGCGCCAGCGACAAAGGCCATCTGCCGCAGAGCCGCCACGGCGAACGGCCCGGGATGATCGACGCGCTGCAGGCCAGCGGCGCGCCGCGCAAGGTGCTCACCCACATCCACCACAGCAACCCCATCCTCGACCGCGGCGGCGCCCAGCGCCGTGAGCTGCTGGCGCATGGCATCGAGGTGGCGCATGACGGCATGGAGATCGAACTGTGAGCACAGCGACCGCCGCCCCCCGGCCCGCGCACCCGGCCGAGCCGCTGTGGCTGGAATGGCTGACCCTCGTCGGCGGCCTGGCCTTTTGCACCTGGCTGCTGGGTGTGCGCGGCGTCTGGGCGCTGCTGCTGGGCGCCGACCCCACGGGGCTGACGCTGGTCATCATGGCCGTCTTCCTGTGCTCCACGCTGTGGTGCGGCCAGCGCTCGCGCGAACTGCAGCGCCAGCGTGACTTGCTGGCTGATCCGCGGCTCGCCCGCGCCGGAGAGGCCTGCTGGGCGGCCGAATACCTGGGCGCGCCTGGCGACATCGCGACCGAGCTGCTGCTGGAGCACAGCCACGGCCCGCATGGCACGGCCTGGTGGGTCAACGGCATCCAGCTCAAGCTCGGGTTGCTGGGCAAGGTCATCGGCTTCTCGATGCTGGCGCTGACCATCGGCAAGCTGCAGAGCTTCGACCCGGCGCAGTCGCAGGAGCTGCTGCGCAGCCTGACGGCGGGCCTGGGCGTGGCGCTGCTGACGACCATGGTGGGCCTGGTGGGCAACATCCTGCTGGGTTTGCAACTGACCCGGTTGGACCGTTTCGCTGATGCATTGGTGGCTGATATCCAGCGTGCCGGGCTCCGAAAGGACGGTGCGTGATGCGCCGCCTGCGCCGGGGTTCAAGGGAGGCCGAGGTTGACCCCTTCTACGACATGCTGTTCAACCTGCTGATCGGCTTCGTCTTCTGCTTCATCGTGGCGCTGCTGGCCATGAACCCGCGTGCCACCAAGGCCGGCGACGTGCCGTCCAAGGCCGAGTACCTGATCAACGTGGCCTGGCCCGACAACAGCCCCAACGACATCGACACCTGGGTGCAGGACCCGGGCGGCAACCTGGTGTGGTTCCGCCAGCGCGAGGCCGGGCTGATGTACCTGGACCGCGACGACCGCGGTGACGCCAACGCCGCCACCATCGTCAACGGCCAGCGCATCCAGAGCCCGTTCCGCCAGGAGGTGGTGACGCTGCGCGGCCTCGTTCCCGGCGAGCATGTCGTCAACGTCCAGTACTACCAGTCCAACGACGGCCAGCCGGTGCCGGTGACCGTGACGGTCATCAAGGTCAACCCGCGCGCCGACGTCGTCTTCTACGGCACGGTCAAGCTGGCCCGCAAGGGCGACGAAGCCACCGCCGTGCGCTTCACGCTGCAGCCCGATGGCAGCGTCGTCAACGTCAACACGCTTCCAAAAAGTCTGATGCAAAGACCATGACTCTGCCCATCATCCTCAGCTTTGCCGCGCTGCTGCTGCTGTGTCTGCTTTCCCTGCTGCAGTCGCGCTGGCCGGTGTGGCTGCGCGGCCTGCTGGTGGTTGGCGTGAGTGCTTTCTACTTCTACGCCGAGGGTGCCATCCACACGCTGTGGGGCTGGCCCAGCGGCGACCCGCTGCCCGAGCGCTTCGTGCTGCTGGCCGCCGTCATCGAGGAGCCCGCTGGCAAGCGCGACGGGGCGCTCTATGTCTGGGTCAATGCCGTGGAAGACGGCAAGCCCGCCGCCCAGCCGCGCGCCTACCAGCTGCCCTACAGCAAGGACCTGCATGCCCTGCTCAACGAGGGCCTGAAGAAGGTCCGCAACGGCATCGCCCAGCTGGGCACCGCCGAGCCCAAGGCCGGCCGCAAGGGCCTGGCCTGGCTGCGGCCGGGCAGCGACGAGCAGCAGGTGAAGCTGCGCGACATGCCGCTGCCGCAACTGCCCGAGAAATGAGTGTGAGGCGCGCTCTCCTGCTC